>NZ_KE383878.1:24407-176211 GCF_000422585.1 Hugenholtzia roseola DSM 9546 | reverse complement strand
GCGGCAATTTTTTTGAGTCCGAAACGCCTTTTGTGGCTTCTTCTGAAAACGGTTTGCAGGTCGAAACTGCGCCCAAATTTGAAAGCGAAACGGTTTTAAGCGAAAACTTCTTTGAAAATGAAAGTCAAGATGGGGTGGGGCATAATTTTTTCGAATCAGAAACAACTGCCGAACCAAAGATGACTAATAAAGCCTTTTTTGAGGAGTCGGCGCAAGAGGTAGAAAATATGAAGGCGGAAAGTGAGCGTTTTTTTGCTGAGGTTCGCAAAGAGCGCGAGGAGAAGAAATCTTCCAACTTTTTTGAAGACTAAGTGGCTTTTGTCTATCCTTTTCACAAAAAAATCGTATCTTTATGACAAAGTAGAGAAGCCTTCCTTTTTATTTCAGAAAATAAAAGGTTCTTTGTATCAGTCTTTCATTTTACCCTAAATTCCTAACGTTATGCCTTTTGGTTTTTTCAAAAAAAAGAAGCAAGAAGAGCAAGAGCCTGCCCTTCATTACGACCCTACCAATATTCGGGTGCAAGACCTACGCATTGGCTTTGTTTTAGACTACGAGCTAAAGACGTGGGAGGTGAAGGAGCATTTTGTGTATGACTGGGGTGATAATTATTTCACAGACACTTTTCTGTTACATTCGGGCAAAGACCAACTCTTTTTGAGTGTTGATGACGAGGACGGCGAACTTTATCTGGTGGTTTCACAAAAATTGCGTGTGAGCTTGCTCACGCCGCCTATTGCCGAAACCGTTAGACAGACGGGCAAGCCGCCGCTAACTTTGCAGTACGAAGGCGTGGAATATTATCGGGAGGAGGAAAATTACGGCTATTTTCGGAATGTAACCAAAAATAGACACGAAGATTCCTGCGAAATGGTAGAATGGGTCTATTTAGACAAATCGGGTAAAAATACCCTTAGCATCGAACAATATGACGAAGAGGAATTTGAGGCTTCAAAGGGTTTCTACATCGAGGAGTTTGAGATTTCGAATATCCTACCGACAGGCAACCCAACTCAAATGTTATAACCCAATCAAACTGAAAAATGAACCATAAACATTTCTATTCTTTTCAATTTTACAGCCAACGTTATGGGCGAGGCATTTGGGCGTTGCTTTTGCTTTGGCTGGTATCGGCTTGTGGCAATGCGGGGCAATTCAAAACGCCGACAGACGAATTTGTCCGCAATTTAGACGGATACAAGACCTATTCAGTGATTTTGTACGATATAGACAAAGAAGATAATTTCCTATCTGCCAACGAATATCGCCATCGCTACAAATTTATCTTGCCCAAGACCAATGCGCCCAACGAAAAAGAGGTGCGCGATTCACTTGGCGAGTGGCTACCTGTTTCGGAAAACTTTTTTATGCGTCATATAGACGATATGGGCATGGAATTGGTTTCGAAAGGCGAAGATGGCAAGGTTTCCAAAGTAGCTGCGCCCCCCGGGTACAATCGCTATGTAGGCAATACGCATTACGGTTATTGGCATGGCAGTGGCAGCAGTTCGGTGTGGCATTTTTACGGGCAGTATGCTTTTATGCGCGATATGATGGGTTTGGGTGGCTATCCAATTTACCAAAACAGGTATGACGACTACCGAAGAAATTATAGCGGCAGAAGCCCTTATTATGGTACCAGCAGCACTTCTACCAGCATGCGCCCCTACGGTACTACTTCGGTAACGACGCAATCTTCGAATCCCAATTCGTTCAAATCGCGCGTTAGCTCTACCGTTTCGCGAAGCCCCAGCAATCGCTACGCCTCTGTATCTTCTACGGCTTTGGGCAAAAGTTCATCTTCTTCTTTTTCCACAAGCTCGACAGCAGGCTCGAAAAGCTCTTTTCAAAATAAGGTGAGTGGCAGGGTATCGCGTAGCTCGTCGGCAAAATATGCCACATCGAGCAGCAGTTCCTCGTCCTCGTCTTCTTCGCGCATTTCGCGTAGTTCGTCGCGTTATAGTGGCAGTAGTGGCAGTTCATACAGCCGTTCTGGTTCTTCCTCGCGTGGCGGTAAGTAAAAATTAGGATTGCAAAAAAAACTTCTTTCATTCTCGTTTCTATAACTTTGTCAAGTCTTTTTAGACTTTGGCAAAGTTTTTTATTGCTAATTGAAATCCTTAGCTATGTTGCCTACGCTTGTAGTTTTGGCAGGAGCCACTGCGGTAGGAAAGACCGCCCTAAGTTTGGCTTTGGCAGAGCGATTAGATACCGAAATTCTCTCTGCCGACTCGCGACAGTTTTATCGCCAGATGGCGATTGGAACGGCAAAGCCCTCGCCTTCGGATTTGGCATGTGTGCCTCACCATTTTGTAGATTTTCTGCCTATCGCGGAACGCTATACCGTCGCCGACTTCGAAAGAGAAGCCCTTTCTGTTTTGTCTGATTTATTCCAAAAAAAGCAATACGCGCTTTTGGTAGGGGGGAGTGGGCTTTTTATCAAAGCCCTTTGTGAAGGTTTAGACCAAATGCCCGAAGTGCCGCTTTCTTTTCGTCAGGATTTGATGCAACTGCTTGAAAATGAAGGAGTTGAGGCTTTATTAGAAGAACTAAAAACCAGCGACCCACTTTATTTTGAGCAGGTAGATAAAGCCAATGGGCAGCGTGTTGTTCGCGCCTTAGAGGTAATTCGTGCCACAGGGCAGCCCTTTTCGAGTTTTCGAACACAAGAAAAAAAAACGCGCCCTTTTCGGATTGTCAAGATTATGTTAGACCGTCCGCGCCCAATGCTGTATGCTCGCATTGAGGCGCGTGTTGAGCAAATGCTTGAATTGGGTTTGGAGCAGGAAGTTCGGGAATTGTATCCTTTTCGCCATCTCAACGCCTTGCAGACGGTAGGCTATCAGGAATTTTTTCCGTATTTCGAAGGGCTGACTGATTTTGCCCAAACAGTGGCACAAATCAAACAAAACACACGCCGTTACGCCAAAAGACAACTTACGTGGTTTCGCAAAGATGCCGACTTCCTTTGGCTCGATATAGAAGGAAAGTCACAAGATTGGGTTTTGGGTCAGATAGAAAAGCGAATAGCTGCTGATTAGGCTGATTTGGGCAGTAAGGAGGCTAAAAAATTGTAGAGCGTATTTGAAAGCGTTGATATTTCCAAGATAATTTTCTATTTTTGAAAAGTAGTTTGTAGTGCTTGCAGCACTGCTTCACGCACATAAGCCCATCTTTTAGAAATACAATATTGTTATTGGTTTTATTTTTTCAGTTCTGCACGTAGTTTTTCTATTTGCTCTACTGTTAAACCAGTCAAATCTGAAATTGTCTTATTTCCATAACCTTTTAAAATACCATTTTTTGCAATTTCAATTTCTCGTTCTTCTACTGCCGTTTCTACTGCTGTTTCAATCGCACTTTTCATACCCCAATATTGAATCAAATTTTCTTCATAAATTGCCCTTTGTTCGGCACTTAGCCTTGCTAATTCTGTTAAAAGGTCTTTGTTTGCCCCCTGCTGTGCGTAGTTTCCAAATAGTTAAAAAACAAAACTAAAAGTTAGGCTTAGTCTGCGACTAAGACTTATCAATCCAGCAAATCTTAGATTTGCAAAGGGGGCTGCTACAAAAATACTTACAAAATAGCACTTTGCCTATTTTTCTTGCTATTTTTGTAGTATCTTGCAATGCAAATCTAAGATTTGCCCTACTGATAGGTTGCAGTCGGAGGCTACGCCCAGCAGGAGCGTTGATTGCCCACTTGCAAGATTTTATTTTGGAACTTGGCACTCGAATTAGAAAAGCGGTTGGGATTTAGATTGTAGAAAGCAGAAAATATTAAATATTCTTTTTAATTAATTGAACAAAAAAATGAAATCGGAAAACCAATTAGAACTCCTCATAAATGATATTGTCGCTATTCATACGCAAGCGCGTGTGTATGCTGTACGTTTGGTAAATGATGCACTCGTGCAAGCGAATTGGGAAGTAGGCAAACGCATTGTAGAAGACGAACAGGGCGGAAAAGCTACGGCAGAGTATGGTAAAAAGACCTTGACGCTGCTTTCCAACGAACTTACACAGAAATTAGGTAAGGGTTACTCACGCAGTAATTTGCAAAATATGCGTTTGTTTTATCTCAAATATCCAAATTGCCAGACGCTTTCTGGCAAATTGACATGGTCGCATTATTGTGAACTTATTTATATAGAAGACGAATCTGCACGCCAATTTTATGAAATAGAAGCTATAGCGGCGGGTTGGGGCGTGAAAGAACTCAAACGCCAAATCAATACCTCCCTTTTTGAACGGCTTTTGCTTTCCAAAGGCACAGACCATAAAGCAGAACTGTTGGCTTTGGCACAAAAAGGGCAAATCATTGAAAAGCCGCAGGACATACTCAAAAATCCCTACATTTTTGAATTTTTGGGCATAGCCGAAGAGAAAACATTTTTGGAAAGCGACCTTGAAAAACGCCTTATTCGCCACATAGAGGATTTTTTGTTGGAACTTGGCAAAGGTTTTATGTATGTGGGTTCGCAACAACGCATCACGATTGACAACGTACACTATTACGTGGATATGGTTTTTTACAATAAGATTTTACGTTGTTATGTCTTAATTGATTTGAAAATGGGCAAACTCGAACATAATCATATTGGGCAAATGAACCTTTACCTCAATTACTACAAAGCAGAAGTAAATGACGAAATAGACCAAGCCCCAATAGGCATTATTTTGTGTCAAGCCAAAAACGAAGTAATGGTTGAGTATGCCTTAGGCGGTTTGAGTAATCATATTTTTGCCTCTAAATACCTTTACTATATTCCCGAAAAAGAAACACTAATACGGGAAATAGAAAAATTGCAAACACTCAAAAACCACAAAAAACCGTGAAACCCCCGTTGTCCGTAGCCCCTCCAAAACGATTTGATTCTGTGGTGACAACGTAAAAAAAACTGTTATAGGAAAATTAACTTTTTCTAATTTAAAATTCTCTTTTTTTGCATTGAAAAATCACCTTGTCCGTAGTGTTCCAATAATTAAAAAACAAACCTCAATGTTAGGCTTAACCCTATACAACGACTGCTTTTAAAGGGGGCTGTTTTTTAGAAAAAAAGACGGTAAAATTTCGCAGTATGGAAAAAAAAATCTAATTTTGCGAGATATTTTCGCTACATACTGCTTATACCCACAGAAGGGCTTTTCCGTAGAATGGGAGTAGCATCGAAATAGCGTGAAAAATAGTATTGAACGCCTTTTTTCGCCCCAACGACAAAGGCGGTAGCCAACCTCTCTTTGGTTCAATCGCATTTCTTTCACTCAAAACCTTTCCAAGCCTGTGGCTCATCAACTCAAATACGGCAGACTTAATTTCGGCAAAACGAATCCGATTATTGACTACCCCGACTTTTTGGAAGTACAGACCAAATCGTTTCAAGATTTTTTCCAAATCGGAACGCCGCCCGAACAGCGCAAGAAAGATGGACTCTATAAAGTCTTTATGGAGAACTTCCCCATCACCGACTCGCGCGAAAACTACGTACTCGAATTTATAGACTACGCCATAGACCCGCCTAAATATTCGGTAGAAGAATGTGTAGAGCGCGGACTTACCTATGCTGTGCCGTTGAAAGCAAAACTTAGGCTTTCTTGTAATGATGAAGACAATGAAGATTTCAAGACCATCGAGCAGGAAGTATTTTTAGGCAATATCCCCGTCATGACGGAAAAAGCCTCCTTTGTTATCAATGGGGCAGAGCGCGTTATCGTGTCGCAGTTGCACCGTTCGCCGGGTGTCTTTTTTGCGCAAAGCAAACACACCAACGGCACCAAACTCTATTCGGCGCGTATCATTCCTTTTCGTGGCTCGTGGATAGAATTTGCCACAGACGTAAATAACGTCATGTATGCCTACATCGACCGCAAAAAGAAGTTTCCCGTAACGACCCTTCTTCGCGCCATCGGATACGGTTCGGATAAGGAAATTTTAGACCTCTTCGGACTTTCAGAAGAAATTAAAGTAGACCGCAAAAAGCCCGATACACTCAAAGGCGTAGAAGGACGCAGATTGGCAGCGCGTGTTTTGCGTACCTGGACAGAAGACTTAGTAGATGAAGACACAGGCGAAGTCGTAATCCTTTCGCGCAACGAAGTCCTTTTAGAGCGCGACCATGTCATCGAAGCCGAAGATATTGATACCATTCTTAGCTCGAATGCAGAGGTAATTATTTTGCATCGCGAAGATGTCAATATTCAGGATTATGCCATTATCTATAATACCCTACAAAAAGATAGCTCCAACTCGGAAAAAGAAGCCGTAGAGCAAATCTATCGCCAACTTCGTAACACCGAAGCTCCTGATGAGCAAACGGCACGCGAAGTTATCCAAAGTCTATTTTTTAGCGAAAAACGCTATGATTTGGGCGACGTAGGGCGTTATCGTATCAATAAAAAATTAGAACTCGACATTGATATAGATGTGCGCGTCCTGACAAAAGAGGACATTATCCGCATCATCAATCACCTCATTACGCTTATCAATTCGCGCGTTTCGGTAGATGACATCGACCACCTTTCTAATAGAAGGGTTCGTACCGTAGGCGAGCAGTTGTATAGCCAATTTGGGGTAGGCTTGGCGCGTATGGCGCGTACCATCAAAGAGCGTATGAACGTCCGTGATAGCGAAGACTTCAAACCTGCCGACCTTATCAATGCGCGTACCCTTTCTTCGGTTATCAATTCGTTTTTTGGTACAAACCAGCTTTCGCAGTTCATGGACCAAACCAACCCCTTGGCAGAGGTTACGCACAAAAGGCGTATGTCTGCCTTAGGACCGGGCGGTCTTTCACGTGAAAGAGCAGGCTTCGAAGTCCGCGACGTGCATTACACGCACTACGGCAGACTTTGTACCATTGAAACGCCCGAAGGTCCTAACATTGGTCTGATTTCTTCTCTTTGCGTCCATGCCAAAGTAAATGACATGGGCTTTATCGAAACGCCTTACCGTCCTGTACGCGAGGGTATTGTTTCGAAAGACATTCTCTATCTAACAGCCGAAGAAGAAGACGAGCAGAACATTGCACCTGCAAGCCGTTTTGTAGATGAGGAAGGCAACATTTCTACTGACAAAATCAAGTGCCGCAAGCAGGGCGACTTTCCGCTTGAAGACCCCAAAGAGATTTCTTACATGGACGTTGCGCCTAACCAAATCGTTTCGGTGGCAGCCTCTATGATTCCCTTTTTGGAACACAATGACGCAAACCGCGCCCTGATGGGTTCGAACATGCAGCGTCAGGCAGTGCCGCTTTTGCGCCCCGAAGCTCCTATCGTCGGAACAGGTTTGGAACGCCGCGCCGCTCTCGATTCACGTGCCTTGATTTTGGCAGAAGGCGAAGGCGAAGTTCTTTTTGTCGATGCTTCCAAAATTGTCATCAAATACGAATGGACAGACGAGCAGCGTTTGGTAAATTTTGACGGTGAAACCGTAACCTACAAACTCACCAAATTTAAGCGTACCAACCAAGATACTTGTATCAATTTGCGCCCTATCGTTTTGAAGGGACAAAAAGTAAGCAAAGGCGAGGTCTTGTGTCAGGGCTATGCTACCGAAAAAGGCGAATTGGCGTTGGGTAGGAATCTAAAAGTAGCCTTCATGCCTTGGCAGGGCTATAATTTTGAGGACGCGATTGTTATTTCTGAAAAAATCGTCCGCGAAGATATTTATACCTCTATTCACATCGAACAATTCGAACTCGAAGTGCGCGACACCAAGCGTGGTGAAGAGGAGCTAACGCCTGAAATTCC
The DNA here is from genome assembly GCF_000422585.1 of Hugenholtzia roseola DSM 9546. Classification (NCBI taxonomy): domain Bacteria; kingdom Pseudomonadati; phylum Bacteroidota; class Cytophagia; order Cytophagales; family Bernardetiaceae; genus Hugenholtzia; species Hugenholtzia roseola. The sequence goes on along the minus strand of NZ_KE383878.1, from coordinate 168,463 downwards.
AAACGTGAGCGAAGACGCTGTTAAGAACCTCGACGAGCGTGGCATCATTCGCATTGGTTCGGAAGTGCGTGAGCAGGATATTTTGATAGGCAAAACTACTCCAAAAGGCGAAACTGACCCTACTCCCGAAGAGAAACTTCTTCGCGCCATCTTTGGCGATAAGGCGGGTGATGTAAAAGACGCTTCCATGCGTGCGCCTGCCTCTTTGCAAGGCGTTGTCATTGGAACACAACTCTTTTCAAGACCTAAAAAAGATAAAGACACACGCGCTAAGGTCAAGAAAGAAGTCGAGGCTTTGAAGAAAAATTATAGCCGCGACCTAACCGCTTTGCGTGCCGAAATGATTGAAAAGATGGACGTGCTTTTGGCAGGCAAAACCTCGCAAGGTATCGTACACAAATTTGGCGACCAAGTCATGCCTTCGGGTGCGAAATTCAATAAGAAAAATATTGAAGAAAACTTCTTCCCGCCTAAAAATGTCTATCGTGATGAGAGTTTGTATAATGTCCCCGAAGAGGTCAATTTTATAGACGACGTTATCCTCGACAATTGGACAGAAGACAAGCACACGAATAAACTTTTGGTCGAGATGGTGCGCAATTACAACAAAAAGCGCAACGAAATTTCGGCAGCCTTCAAGCGTGAGCGTTTTGCCAAAGAAGTCGGCGACGAACTTCCTGCGGGTATCGTACAGCTTGCCAAAGTTTATATCGCCAAAAAGCGCAAGCTCAAAGTGGGTGATAAGATGGCAGGTAGGCACGGTAACAAGGGTATTGTAGCCCGTATCGTCCGCGAGGAAGATATGCCTTTCTTGGAAGATGGCACTCCTGTTGATATTGTTTTGAACCCCTTGGGCGTACCTTCGCGTATGAACTTAGGTCAGATTTATGAAACGCTCTTGGGTTGGGCAGGTCTGAAAATGGGCGTTAAGTATGCAACGCCAATTTTCGATGGTGCTTCCGAAGAGGAGGTAGAAGAGGAACTCAAAAAAGCAGGCTTGCCCGATTGGGGACGTGCGCCGCTTTATGACGGCAGAACAGGTGAGAAATTTGACCAAAACGTTACCGTAGGGGTCATCTATATGCTCAAACTCGGACACTTAGTTGATGACAAGATGCACGCGCGTTCTATCGGTCCTTACTCGCTCATTACGCAGCAGCCTTTGGGCGGTAAGGCGCAGTTTGGGGGTCAGCGTTTCGGTGAGATGGAGGTTTGGGCATTGGAAGCCTTTGGTGCTTCTCACATCTTGCGCGAAATCTTGACGGTCAAATCTGACGACGTGATTGGCAGAGCCAAAGCGTATGAGGCGATTGTGAAGGGCGAAAACTTACCTGAACCGAATATCCCTGAATCTTTCAACGTCTTGATTCACGAATTGAGAGGTTTGGCGTTAGAAATTAGCTTAGACTAATTAACGCGACTAAGGAGCATAGATTTCTCTAAAGTCTTGACTTTTTGACCTAAAAACAAACCCTTCGCTTGAAAAAGTGAAGGGTTTTTGTTTGTGTAAAATTCAACTTTTATTTAGAAGTATTTTTTTATAAGTTTCAAGTTCAGATTCTAATATTTTTATCTTTTCATCTAAAAAAAGAATCTTCTGCTCTTGTAAGGCTATTTGCTGCCTTAGTTGGTTTTTCTCTGCATCATTGTCCATATACAAAGCATTGTAGTAGTTGCCTATGATAAAGCCTACTTGTCCACTTTCATTTTTTTTGTTGTGGATAGCAAAGGTTTCAGGTAGAAATTCTTGGAGAGGGACTTGTAAAATTTCTGCGAAACGCGATAATTGTTCAAGGTCAATGCTGCTCTCGTTGCGCTCTATCCGCGAATAGGTGGCAGGTGAAACCCCTAATAAGTCAGCCATTTCTGCTTGGTTGAACTTTTTTTCTTGGCGGATGGCATATAGCCTACTTCCTATCTTCATTTTCATAAAATAAATAGTTGAGTTTGTGAAAAATATTTGAAATGCTACCACACAAAGTTACTCTTTTTACTTTGCATGACGTTATTTCCTGCTTTGGTTTTTATGTTGTATTTTTACGTTTTGGAAAGAAGGCGCAAAACGCTGCCTTAATTGTTTTACCTTTACGAAAAGACCTCATGTTGGAAGTAACCTATTTTACGTTTAGTCCTTTTTCCGAAAATACTTACTTGCTCACCGATTCTGCCACACGCAAGACCGTTGTGATAGATGCAGGCTGCTATCAGGCGCACGAGGAGGCGGAATTGAAGGCGTATATCGAGTCGAGGGGCTTAGAAATTGTGGCACTTTGGCATACGCATTGCCATTTAGACCATGTCTTTGGGGCAGAATTTGTGCGCAAAACTTGGGGCGTGGAAGCCTATGCACACCCTTTGGAGGCAAAACAGATGGAGGCTTTTCCGAAGGTGGCGCAAATGTATGGGATTCCGAACATCAAGCCTTCGCAGATAGATAAGCTACTGCCTGAAAGTGGGGAATTGCTTTTGGGTGAGTCGAAGGTAGAAATCTTATATGTACCGGGTCATTCGCCGGGGCATTTGGCTTTCTATGCGCCGAAAGAGGGCTTTTGCATCAGCGGCGATGTGCTTTTTAGGGGCAGTGTGGGCAGGACGGATTTGCCCTTTGGCAACGCTTCTACTCTGATGCTTAGTATTCATAACAAACTTTTCAAACTGCCTGAAGAAACAGTGGTTTATAGCGGACATGGGCAACCCACAACGATTGGGCAGGAAAAAAAGACAAATCCTTTTTGTCGTATTGTCTGAAAGTGCCTAAGCCGCATCTTCTAAAAACAAAAGGTGGGTTGTTAATGTTATGAAAAAAATAGACTTTGGAATGATTTTAGTATGATTCAATCTAAAAAATGTCAGATAACGCGAAACCCTTACTTTTATCTGATATTTTTTGAAGGGTAGGCATCGAAAGTGCTTGCGGCTTTGTATCTTGCGATACAATTAGCTGCGATACGTGTTTTCGGCTTTGAAAACCCTTTTTCTCAATTATTCGCTTTCATTTCCCTTTCTTCCTAAAAACGAAACCCTTATGAAGCATCTTACTCCTTTCTTATGGCTTTTTGGCGTATGCTTTACGCTTGTGCTTTTCCCTTTGCAGGCGCAAAAAACGAATACGACCTCTAACGCAAATAAAAACAAGACAAAAGCCGACACAGAGGCAGAGGTAGTCATTAAGAAAATGATTTTAGACTTTGCAAATGCCTATACCAATTTGGGCGAAAGTAAAGACCGAGAGTCGGTGATGGCGTTCTTTTCTAATGATGTAACCTCTACTTTGGTTACTTTTGGCATCAACGAAAAAGGCAGCATTGTCAATAGCGACTACAACGGCTTTGTGGATTATCTAACCAAAATTATCCGCACTAATGGCTTGAAAATCAACTACAAAGTTACCGACGTACTCAACGCCACAGTACGCGAGCTAACAGGCACAGCCGTCTTTTTGGTAGATTATGAAATTACAAATTCGGGCGAGGTTTGGTCGAAAGGTTCGGAAACGGTCTCGATGGTGTTTAGAAAAGTGGGCAACGATTGGAAGATTTCACACTATACCGTCATTGGCTTGGAAGATGAAAAATACAAGGGTTCTTGCCTATGCGAACTCTTCAAATCGAGTGGCGGACTCAATTCAGCGCACTATGTCGTCAAGACTACCGTTCCCAACGGCAGGAATTATTCTACCAACCTCCAAAATTTCGACATCGACTACCCTTCTGATAATACCAAAGACCGCACCATTACCATCGGCAAAAGCCTTTATTATTGGAAGCGCACAGGCGAAATTCACCTTAGCAATACCGACGGCAGTATTGGCGATTTCCTAACAAAGGGACACCCTGCCGATGAGGTAGATGTCATTATGCGCATCTTGAAAGAAGACATCTACAAAAATAACTGCCTGACCCTAAATGTCAAGCGATAGCACAATCGTATCAATTTTGCCTTTCTGAACCTCAACTCCCCCATGCTTTATGCTTTGGGGGAGTTTTTTTTTGTGGGTTGTGGTTTTAAAAGGTGCGTTTATCTGGTTTATCTTCCGCCCTTGCAAATTTTCTTATTTGTAATAAATTTTAGCACTTCTTTATCGGTTTCCATGACGCAAATTTTATTATTGGCTTCGGGCATCAAACCTGTACCGTATGCTTTTTGATAGTATTCGTAGGCTTTTCCATACAGTTCTTTTTTGGTATCCTTGCCTACCCCTAAAAGCGTTTTTTGCTCTTGCGCTGCTTTGAAGTAGTTATCGCCATTTTCGTAGTACATGCGTGCAGCTTGCATTTTAGCGGCTTTGACGGCGGCTTCGGTTTCGCGTTCAGCGGCTTTGATGCGCTCCTCTGCCTCGATAATTCGTTTTTCGTATTCCTTCATCTTGGCTGATATTGCCTCTAATTCGCTTTGTTTGCGCAAACGCTCCGCCTCGATTTTGGAAATAATATCATCTTTGGCGATAAGTTCTTTTTCAAGATTTTGAATTTCTTTTTTCAGGCTTACTTTCTCTTTTTTTAGCGTCTGCACCTGATTTTGCAAAGATGATAGAATTTCTCGATTTTGGCTTAAATCATTTCGCAGTGCATTGATTTCGACTTTGGTGAATTGGGAAAGAAGCGGTACATCTTTGTCTATTACCTGCTGCAAAGAATCCAAACTCTTTTGCTGGGCGGCGGTATGCTCGGCAAATTGTGCCAAAATAGAAAGTGCCTCTTCTTTGCTCTGTTCGTCTTCTTTTTGGAGTTCGATTTGAAAAGCCTGCCCTAAAGACTTGATGCGGTCGGTGAGCGTGTCTAAGTCCTGACGTATTTTTTTCTCTTTTTCGGCTTTGAGGTTATCCCCCTCTTTAAAGGCTTCTTGGGTCTGCACCTCGTTTTCACTTTTGCTACAAGAAGCCAAAAAAAGTAGGCTCAAAATAGCGACGGCAAGTAAGTTTGATTTTTTCATTTTTTTTGAAATTAAGGATTGTTTTTAGTAAGCGTTATAGATTCATTTTTTAATAAAATCCCCTGACTATGCTTCGAAATTTGCATTTCGCCTAAGCCACGATTGGGTAAGTTGAAATTGAGTTTTTGCGCCCCCAACTCCAAATAGAGTGGATAAGAGCGCGAACCTTCGCCTATAAATTTATAGCGCAGGGCATTGGCACTTTGTGCATCTAAGAATATTTCAAGGCTGATAATTTCTTGATTTGTTTTGCCATAATATTCCCCTAAAAGGTCGGTTTCTTGAAGGGCGGTATCTGTAAAACTTAGCGTTTGGAAGGGTAAAGAGGCAACGCCCTCGCTCGACTCTATCGCTTTCAAACCAAAAAAGCCCCCTACGCCTAAAACTACGCTTGCCAAAAAAGCCACTGCCCCAATTTTGAGTTGTTTTTTGAGCCTTGCCCTACGTATTTTTTCCTGCTCCTCGTGGTGGCGTTTCTCCTGTTCTTTTTTTTCTTCAAGTTGTTTTTGCTTCAATTTCTCTTCGCGCTCTTGGGCTTGGCGTTGCAGTTCTTGGGCTTCTTGGGCTTGTTTTTCAGCAAGCCGACGGGCTTCTTCGGCTTTTTGTTTTTCTAAGGCTTCGCGCTCGGCTTCTTGCTGCTCCTCCAATTCGCGCTGTTCCTTCGCTTGGCGTTCTTCTAACTCCTTTTGGGCTTGTATTTTAGCTTCATAACGCCCAATGGCAGTCAAACGTGCCGCAGCAATTTCAGAAGCGGGTACTTGCAGCTTTGTGGCTTCTGAATCGATAAGGTTGTTGTCTTGGTTGGAAAAAGAAAGGCTACTTTTTTCTTTCAAAATGACAGTGAAGATAAAATCTTCGAGCTGCTCTTGGGAACTTTTCAGATTCGACATGGCTGGAAAAATTTTGTGTTTAGCGTCCGATTTCTGTGGCTATGGACTCGATACTGACGGCAAAGTTGCAATTTTCGCAACCTATCTTTTTTAGGGTAGCGATACCGAAAACTTCGCCCTGCATATTGAGAACAGGGCTACCGCTGCTGCCCGGTGAGATGGCGGCATCTATCTGCACGTAGGTAATACCGTTTTCTTTGCGAATGGCAGAAACAACGCCGCGCGTTACGGTGCTTTCCAAGCCTGTGGGATTGCCTACTACAAAAATATCTTCGCCTACTTCGGGGATTTGGCTTGTCAGCGGAAGGTGAGGCACGCTACTATTGATACTATTTTGAAAATAAACAAAGTCTTTTGTGCTATTTTTTGCCAAAATACTACTAACCTCATAGAAACTACCATCTAAAGTTTTGATTTCCTGACGATTCCCACCTGCAAAGACGTGTTCATTGCTTAGGGCTTTTCCGTCTGCACTGACAAAAAAACCTGTCCCTTGTCCGACGGCGTTTTCGCCCCGAAAGTTTCCAACTAAGAAAACCGAAGGGCGCACTTTCTTTACCAAGTCTTTAAATGACAACTGCCCAGAGCTTTCAATTTCATTCTCTTCGCGTTGGGCGATAGCAGGATTATTCGCTTGATAGGCTTTCGCATATTTTTCGTATTTCTGAAGGCTATCTTTGAGGTATTGCGTGCTTAGGCGCGTGATACCTTTTTGCAGAAAAAGGCTATTGATACAAATTCTATCCACATACACATACGCATAAGCCGCCTCACTTTGGCGCGTTACGCGCTGACGGCTGCCCTTATCTACGCGATATTTGATGTCCTTGCCCACTACTTGCGTAGAAAGGTAGGTGGCGGTGGCTTCCGAACCTTCCACGCCCAGCAGGTAAATCACCAAGCCATTTTTGAGCTTGATGCCATTCTGACCCACAACGCCAACGGCAGTGCCTTTTTTGTGATTGTCGCTACAACTAAACACCAAAAACGCAAAAATGCCTGCCAATGCGAAAACAATTAGTGCTATTTTTTTCATCATTATATATATTCTATTTTGACCTTTTTTGTAACAACCCAAATATCATTTTGTAAAACCACACTGCCTTTTTCTAAAACTCTAACGTTCAATTTTTCTATTGGGTCATTGACGGATTCACAGGCTCGTAGGTAAGCCTTTGTATCAGTCATTGCTTTTTTCTTTGCATCAAGATTCTCTATATTTAGAGTAATTTCTCCTAAATTTTTATTTAGTAAAAATATTTTGTATATAGAATCTTTATTATTTTCTTTTTGAATAGAAGAAGACGAAAAACCATTAGTTCTATCTAAATTTTTTGCGTACAACACTTCGTAATACGCTTCTTGAGTTGGAACTGACCCAATGCTTTGTCTTGTATCAGTAGTGTGTGCTTCTGGTTTTTCAGTAGGATTATGGGTTGCAGTTCCTTGATTTTCAACAGCGTTTTGACTCGCTTTCTGCTCTAAATTTGCTATTTTGTGGCTTAAACTCTCTATATCCTTTTTCAAACTCTGTATTTCATTTTTTAAACTACCTTCGAGCGTACCGATTCTACTTTGCAAACTTTGCATTTCGCCTTTTATATCGCTGCTGCTGCTACGTGTAGCCACTTTTTTACGCAAGGAACGCACAGAACCATGAAGCCCTAACCAAAAAAGCAAGTTTAGGATAGATAGCACCGCAACCCCTATCAATATCCAAGAAACGGCTTCAGCGTCTATGCCCAATTTTGGGAGAGTTGAATACATATCTTTGTTTTCAGTGCCGCTTTCGGACGTACCGCTATTTACGCTGTCAGAATCTGGTCGGGTTGTGGTAGCGGAGTCAGCTGGGTTAGATTGACTGTTTTGTGGTGAATTATTTAATTGATTATTATATTTAGTGTATATTTCTTCTAATTTTTTATCTATTGAATCTTTATATTCTTTTGCTTTTGGTACCCCTGTATAAATACTTTGCATGCTTTTTTTTATTTTATCTAAATCTTTACTATCTAATGCCTTTTTGACATCTTCTGTTATTAGATTTGGATAATCTAATCCTTTTAGTGTATTGATACTATTTGCGCTGTTTATTTTATTCTTTACATCACTTGGACTTGACACATAATCCGCAAATATGGTTAGCATCTCTTTCGTCATCTCTAAAGCGGTGTTATCATTTGCCACTTGCCCCCACGCTATCTGTGTGCTAAGGGTAAGGAGTATCAGGATTGAAAAAAATAGGTTTTTCATCGGTAGAGTGGGTTTTGCAGGGTAGGGAATAAAATTGAAAAAGAAGGGAAGCGAAAACCTCGAAAGATTTTCGCTTGGGTTTGGAAAGGTGTTAGAAGTCGAATAAAATTTCTTTGAGCGTCCAGAAAAACATGGTTTCTTCCAGCGGCTCGTCGGGATTTTGCAGATAACCACGCGCGACCATAAGGTTATCAAAACTGCTGGAGGCACTTTCCATAAAGCGGGTGAGGTTGTCTTCACCTCTAAAATGGTTGAGGTCTATACCCAAATCGCTTACTTGGGTGCTTATAAGTGGATTTTGGGTTAGTATCGTTATAAAGCGTTTGACATTCTCTAAAACAGCTTCCTTTTGCGTTTTAGCTTCTGAAAAAGGTAAGTTGCGCCCACCTTCAACTCTTTTAGCCAGTTCAATTCGTTGTGTTCCTAAAAGTGTATTAGTTACTAATTGTCCTGATACGAGAGTTTTGCCTTTCCACTCATAGATAGCTCCTTGTGCAGTGAGTTCTTTGGGATTGGCGTAGGTTTCTATTTTCAAATTAGTAGCTTGTATTTCCTTGCGATTATCATTTTCTTCGTGTGGTTGGGAAAAGGCACGTATCAATTCCTTGCTTAGGTTGTTCAGCAGATTTGGCAAACCTAAGTATCTTATGTACTCACAGCCTTTTCCTGTAAAAGAAAGAACTTGCAACCTTTCAACTCCTTGCGCTTGCAGAAATTCAGTTAAATGATAAATTATAGCAGAATAATGTAATAGCAAATAAGATTTTAGTTTGCTTTCTGCTAAAATTAGTTGTTCTACTTGAAATTCATCAGCATATTTGAATACTAAGCTCATCACATCGGCATCAGAAAGGCTACTATTGTGATAGACTGTTTCGAAGCGGTCGGCGGCTCTTCGATTTCTACTTCTCAAGGCGGACAGACTATTGTAAAAAAACTGCACGAAGCGGTTTTTTCTTGTGCCAGATTGCCACTCTATATCGCCCCAAATGTCGTCACCTGCGAAGCGGAAAGAGGTAATAAAGTTTTTTTGCGAAAGAGGGTCAATGACAATCACGTCGCTGGTGCCGCCACCTATATCCACATTGATAGTTGTAGCGGCGGGGTTGGTTTTGCCTAAACCTAAAAGTGCGAGGTAGGGAGCTATAGATTCATTTTTTTGCTCTATTTGTGTCGCTGGGCTATTAGGAAACACCTTTTGGAAAGCCCTATTCCACAAAGCAGAAAGTTGCCCTTGTAACCCACCGTTCATGCTCTGTGGAGCAAGCCAAAATACTTTAGTTTCATCAGCTTTTCCACTATTAAGAATAATAAAGTTTTTAATATTCCATAAAATATATTCAAAAAAAGAAGCTATTTTTTCTGTTTCTCTCCCTCCCACAGTAGTTTTGCCCAATAGCCATTTCAGATTTGTGGTGTAATGTGCTATAGTGATAGGAATTAAATTTTCTTCTTCTAAAATATTTATTCCTATTTGAATATTATCTAAAATAGAAGCATTTTTACCTGCTAAAAAACTACTAAATTCAATGGTAGCTGTTCGTATAGGGAAAGAGATAACTTTTTTCTCTCCTTCAAATTTTAGTATTTCAGAAGGGGGAAACTCTCTAAAATCCAAGATGCGCGACTCTGGAAAGATACCATAACTCGAATTTGGAGATTTAACAAAAATGGGTTTGGGAGCTTTTTCTGACAAAATAGGTAGCGTATTTATGTCGCCATTTCCCACACGCCCATACGCCACATAAGTATTGCTTGTACCGAAGTCTATACAGAAGGCGTAGGTATCTACGGCTCTATCAAGTTCTACTTCCTGCATCTTGGGAATGAGCAAACCTCTGCTATGGCTGGGGTTTTGTCGGTTTTGTTCTCGGTTTTCTACCTCTATGTAGTCGAAATAATCGCCTGCAATTTGGTAGCTATAAGAAAGTGAGCCTGCTTCTTTGAAGTCGGTACGGAGGTTTTGTGTGGCTGTTAGGCTTGTGCCGTCTTGCTTTTTGAAATGCAGGTAGAAGCGGTCGCGGTCGGGGCTTTCGCAGGTAGCCATCATTGCGTACCTATTTTGTGCAAGCTGGTCTGTAATTTTATAGAAAGGATAAATGCCCATGTGCCATCTGATTAGGCGTATGTCGGCGGACTTATAGTTTCTTTTGAGGCGCACCGTTCTTTGGTTTCTGATGGGCAGCTCTAAAATGACGGTGATGTCGGTATCGCTGTTTTTTTGAATAGAAAGCTGCTTTTTGAGGTGTTGTATATCAAAAAAGTCGAAGTATTCGGCTTTGATAGGAAGCAGAAAGTTTATAGACTGCCCTGCGGTGAAAAAGTGTCGGCTATCTATTTCATCAAAGGGCAATTCGAGAAGGGTATCGTGCAGAAAATCGCCTACGGTAAGGTATGGGTAAGGCTGACTTACCTGCGGCAAAGGACGCATATCGAGCGGCATGGCTGCCATTCCGCCATAGTCGGTTACGCTTGTGCTGTCGTTCCACTTAATATTGAGCGGTGCAGGCACGTACTGTAAGTTTGTTTGGTTGTGTGCTGTGCCATTCTGTGCCAAAACAAGCGGCATAAAGCCATATTTCCCCTTTATGGTGGCGGCTTTCGCCTGATTTTCAAGTTGTAAGACCAAATCGCTTTGGTTTTCTATGGCAGCCTTCAAAAGATTGGGATTGAAGGTGCGAAATTCTATGCCTGCACAGTTGAGCCTGTCCCTATTGGGAATAAGGCGAATAGGGTCGTGCTGCTGAAAATCGTAGGAGCTATTTCGGTTAGCGAAGTATGTATTTAGATAGTCATACAAAGCCTTCATGTTTGTATTCAAACTGCCCCCATTGGCTTTCAAGAAATCATACATATAGTCCTGAAAATCGGGGCTTCTAACCGCAATGCCGTCTGTATTGCCACTCTGAAAAAGTTTTCGCCCTTTTGGTGTGGTGATATTGAGGTTGTTGCGCTTCCAATTAGGCGAAGTATAGAAAAGGGTAAGCGGCGAAGTTCCGCCCACAAGGTAGTTTTGTCCATTTTCTTTGTAGTAGATAAGGACAATTTCGCTAAGTTGGTTGAAAGGTGGGTCTTGCAGAAAAACGTGCAGCGCGTCGGCTAAGGTTTTAGACTGCCCTTGTAGTGGAGAAGGTGGGTTGTTATTTGGGTCTGTATGCTTGGTTTCCCAAACTTGGTAGGCGATTTTATTAGGATTGTTTCCGAAATAAAAAAGCAGTTCGAAAAGGTCTAAGCACTCCGCCACAAATTCTTGATAGGGTTTGCCTTGGTTAGGGTTCTGGTTTTTATTGACAAACTGAAAAGCCGTATCAAAAAGGTGCATACGCGCAAAAGGCGAAGGCACAGAGGTAGAAAACTTAGCCGAAACGCTTGTTAGGTTGTCGGGAATGGTGTTAGGGTCTATGGCTGCGGTAGTAGCCCAACCGTCGGTAATAGGTGCTACATTGCCCTTATGAATTCTGAATATTTCCATGTGCTTTTTGAGTCAGTTTTGAGGTTCGGTGAGGAAAAGTGGTTTAGAAAAGCCTATCGAGGCTATTGACAACATTGTAGTAGGCTTCTAAGGTCGGCTTGTTGCTATCTGCCTCTACATTGAGCTTTTCGGTAAGTGTACCTGCTTTGTACTGCCTTTGAGGTATTCCAAATGTTTTTTTGGTTAGATTTCTGCCCATTACAAGCGTATCTATGTCCTCTTTTAGATTGGCTATCTGTTCGAAAGACTCCAATTTTCGCCCTGAATTTTCAGCGGTCTCACTAAGCCACTCGTCGAAATTTCTAAAAAAGCCATTCAAATCAGAAGCAAGGTTATTGAGTTCGGGATTGAACTTGACCAGAAACCCTGTATTATTAGCAACATTGTGCCTATGCTTTTCGAAAAGCCACTGAAAAGCCCTTAGCCTCACCAAAGGTTTTCCGATATAGCTTTGGGGTTGCGAATTGTGTTTGAGCAGGTGCTTATTTTTGGAAAGTGGCGTGGTTTGCGTGTCATTTATCAGGTATTCGTGATATTGGGTTGCGCCTTGTTTGCTTTGGTTGATAAAATGCACAATCCCCGAAGCCGCTAAAAGTTCTACCACGTGCGCCTCATTTCTTTGTTTCTGCCCTCCTTCGCTATAATTGAAAGCAGGCGGCTGTGCTGGCTCTGCTAAGTAGTAAATATGGTCGATGTCGTTGTTTAAAAAGCCTTCGTAATAAGCCAATGCCGCCTTCGTCTTCGAATTGAAAAGTTGGGAATTGATGGTAGCAGGCTGCCCGTCGGGTGCTTGTACGGCAAAGTAGGGTAGCATCAATAAAGCTCCGATGTGCGCCTTTTTTATGTTGGCGTTCTTCGAATTGCGCATGACTTTGATAAGTTGGGGCAGTCCCGAAGAGCCTGTACCGCCAAATACCGAACCGATAACAAAGATTTTATCACCTGCCTGAAAGTTGGTTTCAAAGTTTTGATAGGCATTGTTGTATTTGATGTCGTTGAAAACGACACTGCCGATATTGGGGTTGCCTTTAAAGCCTACGGTTAGGTCGAGGAAGAGTTCTTCCGTTCCTGTATTTTGGCTATCGTCATAAAGGCTATGTACGAGGTCTTTATCTGCTCCCTCTAAAAGCCCTTCGTTGATGTAGTCGCCAAACTTTGTGCCGCCTTTATTGGGCAATAAATCGAGCGTAAAACTTCCCATGTGCTTTTCTATCTTGACACCAAAAAGCCCTTTGCTTTCGCCTACGCCCGCATTTCCATTTTTTTGAACATTGTGATAGAAGTCCATCAGGCTTAGGGTGCGCTGTGTGTCGGCGTTCTGTGCGTCCAAGTCTATCACGATTGGCACAATTTCTAAATTTTGGGGCATATCAGGTCTGCCTGCCAAAAGGAAAGTAAAGGCACGCAAGACACGTGCGCCTGTGCCACCGATGGCAAAAATATAGGTTTTCATAGTTTAGAAAGGAGTGTGTTTAGCGTGAATAGAAAAGTTGCGTCCTACAAGCGAAAGGGCAAAATAGAGCAGGCAAGACAAAAATCCATTGAAAAGGCTCAAATAAATGACAAAAGAGCAGACTTCTACCTGTTGTGTCGTTTCCATCGCTTGATAGCTGGTAGCCAAGCCCACAATCGCAAAGAGCAAAATCAAACTGGTGAGCCATGCCCAATTTTCGCCTGATACATACGAGCTACGCCCAAAAATAGGGTAGTACAAGATGACCATTACCAGCGGCGCAACTACAAACCAAAGCATCACGACAGGGAAAATGTCGCTGTAATATTCATTGAGGTAGTTGGGGTATTCGCCCATGTCGGCAAGAAAGCCAAAGAGGGTATAGATTTTTTCTAAAAGGTCGTTCATATTGTAAATGGGTTAGTTGGGTTATTTTTTCTTTGTAAGGCTAAATTGCGTTTGGATAAGAAAGGTAGGTTTGTTTTCTGAAAGTGCGTAGGCTTCCTTTACCCCGTCTATAAGTTGTTGCAAGGCAAAGGTTTTGCCTGTCGCTTGTGTAGGGTCTAAATCGTTTAGCGTATGCCAGTTGGCTACCCAATTTTGAGTCTTGGGCTGTTCCAACTCCACTTTTACGTCGGCTTGCTCGAAAAGCAAATCATAGGCGCGGACTTCTATAATGTGCGTGTATTCGAGTAGGCGCGGCTTGAGCCTTTCGTTTTTGTAGGTTTCTATAAACTCTTTGGTCGGGTTTATTTCCACTACTTCCACTTTGACTTTGTCCCCCGTCTGGAAGCGCAAGTTTTGTTTTAAAAAGGCAGCATCTTGGTATTTGGGCGGAAGTTCTGCCAAATTGAGTGCTAAAAAGAAGTCTATACTTTCTTCTGCTTTTACACTGATTCGTTCTATATTTTGTAATTTATTAGAATTGATTTGATAGTTTCTTGCCCCTGCCTTTGGAAAAAGGGCGTGAGCAGATACCGTTTTGGGCGTAGTTCCCAAGGTTAGGTTTTCTTTGTAAGGAAAATTCATCTTTTCTATTTTCTCCTCAAAAAGATACAGCAATTCAGATTTGCCAATCACCCACACGTAATATGGGCGCAGGCAATCGCTACAATTCACTACTTGATTTCTATAATTAAAATACTTGCCATTAAAATTTGATTGAAGTGCATAAACCGAAACCGCTAACCCCCGTCTTTGCAACTTTGAAAATTCCGCTTTTACATACGGCTTTAAAACGCTCTCCACGTTTTGCACATTTATTTCTGTATTTTTTTTAATCTCTTGCGAAGAATAAGAAAGAATACAGTCTGAAATAAAAATACTAATTTCGGTATCTTTGTGTATTTTTCCAATTTTTTCTATCATTTGATGTATTTCCGAACTTTGTCCCATCGAGAAATTGCCGCCTGCCACATCTTTTATGAAGTCGTTAAGAGAAGCCTCATAAGGTTTTATATCCTTATCTATCAAGAAAAACTCGATTTTAGCCCTTCCTTTTTGAGCGTCCAAGTCTGTAACAAAATTATTGACCACGTCTTTAAACTCTGTACGTCCCTTAAAATAGCCTTCCATGCTGCCTGATGTTTCTAAATAAAATTTAACATTAGAAATACTAAAAGCAGGTGCAACTGTGCTACTATCTGTATTTTCTGCGTCTTTTTTTTCCGAAGGCTTGCGACTGCACCAAAAAATACCTGCCAAACTAACCAAAACAAGCAGAACGAGGATAGGAATAAAGCGAGGATTCATTTTTAGAAAAATTAAGATGAGTAAAGCGAAGTGAAAACCAGACTGTTATTTTTTGCCCCAAATCTAAGGATAAAAATAATAAAAACAAACAATACTTAAAAAAAGATAACTAAGGGTTACCCCTTATTTTTTGCCTTAGCTTTTCTTTTTTTTAGGTGAGAAGTAGGACTTCTTTCCAAACGCAATCTTTTCTTAAAAAGTTGAAAAAAAGAACATTGCATGAAATTGCATGCAAGAGCCTACGATTTATGCCCCCCTATTTGCCATTCCCAAAGAAAAAGCGTATTTTTGGGCTTTGATGTGCCTTCTTTTGCCCAACTGCTTTTTTGATTCTATGTCCAAACTATCCTATACCGATTCAGAGAAGAGAGCCATCTTCGAGCGCGAGTTTATGCCGCACACCGATTCGCTCTATAATTTTGCCTATAAACTAACTTTTTCGGAAGATGATGCCAAAGATTTGGTGCAAGATGCCTATCTCAAAGCCTTTCGCTTTATAGAATCCTTCGAGCAAGGCACTAATGCGAAAGCATGGTTGTTCAGAATTTTGAAGAATAGTTTTATCAATGATTTTAGAAAACGTAAAAAAGAACCTGCAAAAGTAGATTATCAAGACCTCGCTGATACCTACGACGACACCGACGCACCCGACACCGCCCACACCACCGACCTGCGCACGACCACGATGCAAAATCTTATCGGCGACGAAGTCATGACCGCCCTCAATGCCCTTTCGGTAGATTTTCGCACCGTTGTCATTCTTTGCGATTTGGAGGGTTTTACCTATGAAGAAATGGCAGTCATTCTCGACCTGCCCTTAGGTACAGTGCGCTCGCGCTTGCACCGCGCCCGTACTTTACTTAAAGATAAACTCTTTGAATATGCTAAAAAAAGAGGTTATCCTACTGAATAAATACGATTTCTAAAAAACGCCAACTTCTTTACTATCCTACTCTTTTTGCTGCTATGAATCAGACCCTTTTCTTTGAAGCCTCGGCTTGGTATCTTCCACTTTGCCTTTTGGTAGCGGCTCTTTATGCTTTTTTTCTCTATCAAAAAACAAGCGTATGGAGTGAAAATGTGAACAGAGCCTTAGCAGGAGTAAGATTTGTACTTGTTTTTTTACTATGTCTTTTATTGCTTGGAATCTTTTTAAAACAAAATGAAGATAAGTTTGAAGACCCTCTCGTTGTCTTAGCCTTAGATAATTCCGAATCTATCGCCCTTAATACGCCCCAAAATGATAGAGTCCAATTAGAAGGCAAGATAAAAAGTTTGAAAGGTATTTTAGAGGACAAAGGTTTTCAGGTGCAATTTCAAACCTTAGAACAGGCAGATGCAAAATTAGATAGTTTTGACTTTAAAAAAGATTTCAAAGCAAAGACCTCCAACTTAGCTAAATTTTTAAGTGGAATAGAAAACCAATATGAAAATCAAAATTTAGCGGGAGTCTTGTTGCTCTCTGACGGTATCGTCAATCAAGGCACTTCGCCCGATTTCAATCCCTACAAAATGTCTATCCAAACTGTCGGCTTAGGCGACACTACCGAACGCGCCGATATTGCCCTTAAAACTGTACTTTTTAATAAAATTTCCTACTTAGGAAACCAATTTCCTCTTTTGGTAGAATGGCAACAAAATGGCTTTGCAGGCAAGACTATTAAAGTTTCTGTTTTAAAAAATGGAACAATTTTGAAAGAGCAAAGCCTCACCCTTGCCGCCGATGGTACACTCCAACGTCTTGATTTTCAGTTAGAAGCCAACGAAAAAGGCGTACAACACTATCAGATAAAAATTGAAAATGTGGCAGGTGAAGTTACGTATCTAAACAATGAAAGAAATATTTATATTGAAGTTTTAGATAATAAAGAAAAAATCCTAATTGCCGCTCCTGCGCCACACCCCGATATAAAAGCCTTGCGTGCCGCTTTGGAAAAAAATGATATTTATCAAGTTGATTTATTTATTCCCGATATTTTTCCTTTGAAAAAAGACGAAAAATATAACCTCGTTATTTTCCACCAATATCCAAATGAGGTAATTAAAAAAGATTTTCAGACCTTCGAAATGTTGCAAAAGCAAGCAAACGCCGCCTTCTACATTGTGGGCAGCCAAACCAATTTGAACGCGCTCAATTTGCTCGGATTAGGGGTTCAGGTACGCGCTATGGGGAAACAATCTGATAAAGTCTTTCCTTCTTACAATAGTAGTTTTAATAAATTTCAATTTGATGATAAAAAAATCAAAGTCTTTGCCGACTATCCCCCCGCAGAAGTTCCTTTTGCCGAATACACGCTCGGCGCAGGGGCAGAAGTCTTGCTCTACCAGCGCATTGGCAATGTCGTAACGAAGAAACCGCTTTTGGTTACGAATCAGCAAAATGATAAAAAAATAGCCTTGCTTTTGGCAGAAAATACTTGGGGGTGGCGTTTGCAAGAATATGCAAAAAATGAAAATGCCGATACTTTTGACGAACTTATCACCAAATTAGTGCAATATTTGGCTACCAAAGAAGATAAAAAAAGGTTTAGATTAAAACCAAATGCCACAGAATATTTCGAAGGCGAAGCCATAGCCTTTGAAGTAGAAACCTATAATGCTTCCTATGAGCCAATCACAGGGCAGAAAATAGAGTTGCTTCTCAAAGATGCAGCAGGCAAAAATTATCCTTATAGTTTTGTAAATAATACCATAAACTTTAAATATTTAGTCAATTCTTTAAAACAAGGAACATATCAATACTCCGCTAAAACTATCTTAGACGGCAAAGTTGAAACCGAAACAGGAGAATTTATTGTCAAAGAATTGGCGTTGGAGGCTTTTGCTACCGCTGCCAATCATGCCTTGTTGCGTAAAATAGCAAACCAAAATAAGGGAGAATTTTTCAACTTACAAAATTGGTCAGATTTAGAACAATTTTGGAAAACGAAAGAAGCAACCCAAAGATTACATCGCACCGAAACGACAAAGGAAATTTTGAAACTCCCTTGGCTCTTTGCCATCTTGGTTTTGCTCGCTACAATAGAGTGGTTTTTTAGAAAATACAAAGGTGGCTATTAAAAATAAATTTTCTAAGCCCAACTTCTTGATTTTCAAGCAAATACAATCTTTTCTTAAAGCATTTCTTTTGCCCCTTTATAGCCTAATTCAAATAAAAGCCCCATGCCTAAGCCGAAACCAAAGCCATATTGAATCAATCTATCAAAATATTTTTGTGCAAAAGATTGAAATAATTGTTCTACTTCTTGGGCGGGCATGCGCTCTATTTCGCGCACTACCACTTGTTTGATATTGATGGAGGTGAGCAAATCGGGTAGCTTTTCTTGCAGACTATCCATCACAGAGGTTACTAAAATTTGAACTAAAAAGTCTTTCGTTTCTTTTGGTATAATATTTAAAATTTCGCCTAAACTTTGTGCAATACTATTTTGAAAAAGACGGCTCGTTACTTCGGCTTTTTCTTCCAAAACAAGAACAGCAAGTTGTTGTAAGGTCTGTTTCCAAAAAGTGGGCGGTAGGTAGAAATCAAGACTTTTTTCATGTAAGGTTTTCCATATTTTTATTTCTGCCATTTGTAGGCTCTCCTGCCAAATCTGTCGCGCTTTTTCCGATTCTGCCAACTGGTTTAGATAAGCATCGAGCAAACCCTGCTTAAAACGAAGGTCTATTTTTTGCCCTAAAATAAGTGTTTGTATCTTTTGCAATAATGAGCCTATTTCTTGCTCAATCTGCTCTTTTTCAAGTAGATAGCGTTCAGATAGATGTGTGAAAAAGGCTTTAATTTCCGATTGTATCTGCGTTTGCAATAGGTTGTTTTCTTGCCATTCTTCGAATCGAAAAAGGGCATCGAGGGGAATGTGAAAAAGTGTTTCTAAAAGTTCCGAAGCCAAATCTTCTACTGAACTTTGTGTGCGAGGACTATCTAAGAGTGCAACAACGGTATTTTCAATGTAAGTTTTATTGAGTTTTACGCCTAAATCGCCTAAGGCAACCAAGCCCAAACGCTCTATCTCCTGCGTAACCAAACGGCTCAAACTGTGGCTTTCTTTGGTCAATAGCTCTGGAATGGCGGTCTGACAAAGTTCAAGGGTCGTGCGTTTGATGGCATTTTTATAGAAAAAAGCGGTTTTTTGCTCTTGATAAGCGCGTTCATATACAATTTGTGCAATTTTTTCGCTGTTTTCTGCTATCCAATCTGTACCCTTTTCTACCATTTTTTGAATGATAAAATCTATATTTACAACCAATAAATTCAGCAATGCACCATTGAAAAGTGCGTTGATAGGCTTTTCGGGCGCAAGTTCTTGTGAGATTTTTTTATCGATAAAAGATACAATTTTTTCTTTATTTTCTGAAATTTTAAGTTGAGAAGTAAGATATTCACTTAATCTCTCTTGGGCGGCTAAGGCTTGGCTTTCTGTGAGATAGTGGCTCAAACTTTTGTTTTCGGTCTTTTTAAAGATTTCTTTTTCAAGCAAAATACTTAGCTTTTGTATAATAGCATCTGGATTTTGTATGTTTTTTTCAAGTAGGGCTAATACTTTTTTCAAGCCGATAGCACTTAATTTTTCTTGTAAGAAAACAGGGATTTTTTCACTTAAAAGCGTATCTGGTGCAAGAAAATCTTGAATTTGAGCAGGAATTTTTTTCTGATAAATGACAAGATAGCTTGTTAGGTATTGATGCAAGAAAGCGCGAACTTCTTTGATGGCATTTTTTTCTTCCGAAGAACTACCTGCGCTCCCTTTTTGAGGTAGAGATTGCAGGCTATCTTGATAAAACTTTTCTACCACCTTTACGCTGCCTTGTGAAAGCCACTGCGCTCCATTTTGTATCAATATTTCCTTTTTATTTTGTAAATAGTCTTGTAATTGTACTGCGCCTTGCTGGGCAAGTTTGCTATTATTTTTTTCTAAATAAGTAGCGATACTTGCATAATCATTTTGCGTAATGGTTTCAATGATTGTATGTTTAAAAAGTTTTTTATTCTGACTAAATGCCTCTTTTAATCCTTCTTCGTTGATGAGTTTGTCGCCCACAAATTTACTCATGTTTTGGGCAAAACGAGGTTGATTTCGCACCGCTACGCCGGGCGTAAAGGGCAAATAAAAGGGGGTGAATGGTATTTTTTTCTTTTCATAGGGGCGAAAAATCATTTTTAAAGCTAACCAATTTGTAGCCCAACCCGTAACGCCATAACTGACCGCAGGTACGCCATAGGTCAGTGCCAAGTTGCCCTCAAAAGAAGGGACAGCAGCCAACGCGCCTCCTGCAATTCCACCCCAAAATGCACCTAAAATAGTAATAGGTTTTAACTCTTTTCCCATAAACTTTTCCACCATGTCGCGGATTTGGGTAGGTGCTAAACGCTCTAAATTGCCATAGACCAACTCTGAAATCCGATTTTCTAAAAGGGTTTCTAAATTGTCGAGTAGAAGTTTGTGGATAATTTTGCTAAGGCGTTTCTCAAAGTTGGGGAATTTTTGCGTCTGTTGTAGGTAAGAATCGAGTTCGCGCTCCTGATGCTGATTCAGAAAAAGACTAATTTCTTCTTGCAATTTCTGACTTAATGTCTGTAAAATATCCTGTTTTTGTGTGTAGGAAAGTTGGCTCATAAGCGGCTTTCCTTCCTGATTTTCATATAATTTAGTTACGATTATGCTGCTCCAATTTTTAATTTTATCATCAAAGAAAGCGAAAGCTGCCTGCTCATTGCTTTGCCAAAAATTAACAATAGTTTGCTTTTCAAGCCAATTTTTTATGGGTGAAGTCCAATATAGCTCTATTATTTTATCTGTATTTTGTAATACCCAATTCAGAAATGCAGGCGAATAAAGCTGTTGCGCCTTAAAATTGTCTATAAATTGAGAAAGGTTGTTTTTGAGAAAAGTAGCTAATTTGTCGGCACTGACAAATTCAGAAATCGGTTTTTGAACAAAAATATGAAGAAAATCATCAGGGATTAACTTTTCAAGACTTTCTGAAATGTTTTTTCGTAAAATATTGCCAAAAATTTGAGTAGTTTGTTCGCCTTTAAGCCCTCTCACCATTTCGCCTACGGTCTTGCTCTCCAAAAAATCGATGACCAACGTGGTTAGTTCTAAGGCGACTTCTTCGGGGCGGCGACGGTATTCTTCTATAATTTGAATGATTTTGCTTACTACATCTGCCGACTGGCTCACGCTGCCGACAAAAGTTTTGACCAACCAATTTTTAAACCCTGACTCTACATTCTTTGTGAAAGTTTCATCAACTAATTTTTCAATTTCATTCTGACGGCTATACACCCAGCCAATTACTTTGACCAAAATGGGGGGAAACTGCTTTTTGAAAAACTCTACTAAGTTGGCGCGTACTTCGGGGGTGAGAAGTTCAAATATCGTTTTTTCTTCTTTTTCTAAGGTATGTATGAAAAAATCGGCAAACGTATAAAAAATGCGCTCCCCTTCTTCTGAATCTACAATTTTATGCAGTTGCTTGACAAGGGCTTCAATCGCTTGGGCGGCATTATTTTTACCCAAAACTTGAATGATGTTTTTTTCTACGAGTTTTTGGGCGGCTGCCTCCAAACCTATTTCTACCTGAAAGAGTTGCTGAATTTCTGTGATAAAGGGTTGAAGCAGTTGTGCATCTTCTTGCGCCAAGATGGTAGCTAAGTCTTTGAAAATTAGTTCTGTTTTTTCATAAATATAGTCCTGCCCTTCTTTTCCTAAAAATGTTTCGGGACTATTTTGCGTAACCGTTTCTGCAATTCTTTCTACAATTTTAAAAATATCTTGTTCCTTTTGTATCGTTTCTATTGTGTCTTTTAATACTTTTTCTACCAATACTTGTGCCTGCTCCTTTGGCAAGATTTGAGAAAGTGTAAGGGAATCACTCCAATCTTGTAGGGCAGGATAGAGTAAGGTCGGGATTTGGGTATCTAAATAGAGATGTATGTTTTTTTCTAAATCTGCTAATTTTGGAATGTTTTTGATGCGATTTTCGCCTTTGGGCAGAGCTTCTTTTAGGGAGCTATCAAAAAGGTGGCTGATGGTGGCTTCTATGTTTTTTTCAAATTCCGCGCCTTGCAGTTCGCTCAAAAGCGTGTGGTGGTTGATAATATCGCGCTCTACAACAAGGCTAATATTGCGTGCAAATTCCTGATGGGTTTTGAGGAAAATGCCGCCCATGCCCAATCGTTTGCGAAAGAGCATATCGATTGCCCAATCGTTTGTAACGTAGCCCACTACTGCACCTGTGAGGGTTTTGGCGATGAAATCTAATCCTACCATGCAAATAAAAAATCAAAGTAAAGTATTCGTAAAAGGATAAAAAAAACACAAAAAAAGCAAGCAATTTCATTTTTGCCGATTTTTTTCTTGTGAAAGGCAGCGAAAGATAGCGAATTTAGCGAGAGGCTGCAAGCCTTTATACGCAAATGAAAGGAGAGAAGGCAAATAAAATAGACCAATGAAGCGAAAAAAGGGGCTGACGGCGGCAAAGCGGAGGCGCAGAATTGCCATTCTCAAAAAAAAATGCTTGTTTTGTGTTGCTTTTCAGTGTTTTGCAGCGTCTTGAAAGAAGTTGCGTTTGGGAAAGCGCACGATTTCGTAAAAACGTTGTTTTTTATAGTTTTATTAAAATCAAAATGAAAAAAAAGATTAGCCTTTTATTACTCCCTTTGCTTTGGGTGATGGGATTTTCAGCGAAAGCACAAGATATAGTAGCCGATAAAATTATTGCAAAGGTAGATGATTATATCATTCTCAAATCAGATTTAGAGTTAGCTTATCAAAGCTTTTTGCAAAGTGGCGACAAGTTGCCCGGTGATGCGCGTTGCGGCATTTTTCGTGAAATGATAATCAATAAAGTTTTGGTAGCGAAAGCCGAAATAGACTCGGTTTTGGTGGAAGAAAACGCAATAGACCGCGAATTAGACCAGCGTTTGCGCTATATGGTAGAAACTTATGGCGGCGACCCCGATAAAATTGCGCAATATTTGGGCAAAAGTTTGGAGCAAATTGCAGAGGAATTGCGTGAGCCGATTCGCGAACAGATGACGGTTCAAAAGATGCGCAGCGAAGTAACCAAAGATTTGAAGGTTACGCCTTCGGAGGTGCGCAAGTTTTTCAAAAACATTCCCAAAGATAGTATTCCACTTTTTCCTGCTGAATACGAGGTAGGCGTGCTGATTAAAAATCCGATTGCAAACAAGGCTGAAAAAGAGCGCGTTAGGGAGCAACTTCTTAGTTTTAAAAGGCAAGTAGAAGCAGGTGAAGCCGATTTTGCATCTTTGGCGACGCTTCATTCGGAAGACTTAGGCTCGGCTTCGAAAGGTGGCGACTTGGGTTTTCACGATAGAGGGGAATTAGTGCCTGAATATGAGGCGGCTTCTTTTGCCTTAGAAGCGGGTGCTATTTCAGAGCCGATTGAATCACAATTTGGCTATCATTTGATACAATTATTAGAAAGAAGAGGAAATTTGTATCGCACTCGCCATATCCTGATGCGCCCTAAGCCCAGCGAAGAGGACATCAAAACTACCGAACTGCTGATGGATAGCCTGCGTCAGGTGATAATAGAAAATCCTGCTGATTTTCAGAAGATTGCCGTCAAACACACCGACGACAAAGGCTCACGCGCTAATTCTGCCATGATTGCTAATCCGAACACAGGCAGCACCAAACTTTTGGCAGAGGAAATGGATTTTACAGCCTTTCAGGTGGTAGATAAAATGAAAGTAGGAGAGGTTAGTCCGCCGTTGCGTTTTCGTACTGGTGACGGCAAAGATGCCATTCGTATCCTTTATTTTAAAAATAAAATTGAACCACATGTTGCTAATTTGGAGCAAGATTATGAAAAAATCCAGCAAGCTGCTCTTTCGGATAAGCGCAATCAGGTACTCAACGATTGGTTTTTAGATGCCATCAAAGAGATTTACATCGACATCGCGCCCGAATACGATTATTGTGGTATTTTGCAGGGGTTGTAGGCACAAAAAAGAGCCTATGTGTAGAAGCATAGGCTTTTTTAATAATCAATAATATGATACCAAAAATAATAACTCAAATTAAAGACTATCTTATTGCACAAGAAATGCAGCTTTCTGCTGCTCATGATGACGGACGTATAAATGCTTCCATCAATGAGGGAGAAGTCTTGGCAGTAATAGAACAAGCGTTTAAAATTCAGATACCGCGAAGTAGGGCTTGGTATGATTTTGCGGTTGAAGAAGCAGGCAGCTTTTTCCCAATCAATATTAAAATTACGGACACAACCCATGCTGATAACTTAAATTGCAAATTGGGTATTTACTATGCCCTGACAGGTCTGATTCCCGATTTTCAAAATGAGATTAAGTACGCTCAATATTTTGAGAAATTAAAAAACAACTTAAAAGAAAATAATAAAGACTACTATTTTTTAGTAATAAATAAAGATAATAAAAAAGATGTTTTTTGTAATAGTTTAAAGGGGCTTCAGATTTTACAGCCCAACGGAAATAATTTACCCTTCCAATGCAAATGGCAAGATAATAGAATATTTCAAAATCGAAACTTTAAGGAGGCAAAATCCTTTATTCTTCGTAACTTTGGCAGGTCTATTGCGCTAAGGGCGCAGATATACGAAGATTTTAAAATTCATTTCGAAGAATATGTATAATGTAGAACAACTTGGACAGGTTTTTACACCTATTCATATTGTGGCGGAGATGTTACAACTTAGGCGAAATCAAGGACGTGTATTAGAGCCTTCTTGTGGAGATGGGGCGTTTGCCAAGCAAATACCCAACTGTGTAGCCATAGAAATAGACCCCAAACAGGCTGCATTTGTACCTAATGCCATCAATATAGATTTTTTTGATTACGATATTGAAGAAAAATTTGATACTATTATTGGAAATCCTCCGTATGTTCGTTATCAAAGTATTCGAGAAGATACAAAGAAAAAGTTAAAAAGTGAGCTTTTCGATGAAAGAAGCAATCTCTATCTTTTTTTTATAGAGAAGTCTATTCATCATCTAAAAGAAGGAGGCGAACTTATTTTTATAACTCCGCGCGATTTTTTAAAAGCTACTTCAAGTATTAAACTAAATAATTTTATTTTTAAAAATGGCACAATTACAGATATAATAGACTTAGGTGATAAAAAAGTATTTGAAGGATTTGCTCCCAACTGTTTAATTTGGCGATTCGAGAAAGGGAATTTTAGTAGAAAAAGTAATATAAACAAAACATTTTTGTTTTCTAATGGACAGTTACTTTTTACAAATAATAACTATTCTATTAAGTTTAGTGACGTATTTTTTGTAAAAGTAGGAGCGGTAAGCGGTCATGATGAACTTTTTACGCACGAAACGTATGGGAATGAAGCCTTTGTCTGTTCCAAAACGTTTAAAACAGGGGAGCTACGAAAAATGATATTTAATCAACCACATTCGCATTTAATACAATATAAAGAACAACTATTAGCACGAAAAATAAAAACGTTTGATGAAACAAATTGGTGGCAGTGGGGCAGAAATCATTACCAGAGTACCGAAAAAAGAATATACGTAAATGCTAAAACGCGTCATCAATCGCCTTTTTTTTTAAACGAGTGCTTAAATTATGATGGTTCTATATTGGCAATTTTTCCTAAAAATCAGACCCTTGACGAGGCTCTACTTTGTGAAAAGTTGAATCAGGTTAATTGGGAAGAATTGGGCTTTGTGTGTGATGGGCGTTATTTGTTTTCACAGAAGAGTTTGGAAAACACGTTATTGCCTTCTTTTTTTCAAGAAGATATAGCTAAAACAACACTTTTTTAAAAACTTTAAAAACAAAAACAATGAGAAAATTTGCAATAGGCGATGTGCATGGTTGTGGCAAAACGCTGATTCATTTGGTTGAAAATGTGTTGGAAATTACGCCACAAGATAGCGTTTATTTGTTGGGCGATGTCATAGATAGAGGCAAAAATGTGGTGCTGGCTCTGGATTGGATTTTGGAAAAAAGGCAGGCAGGGTATCAAATCATAACCCTAATGGGCAACCATGAGGAGATGCTTTTAGAAAATTTGGCGCAAGCAAAAAACGAAGAAATTGGCGCAGAAAAACGTTTGCGCTATTGGCTGAAAAAAAATTATTTGGAAGCATTTTTTGATAAAGATTTTAATTTTTTGCCAAAATACGAAAGTTATTTTCAATCGCTTTTGCCTTATGTAGAGTTGGAGTCTTATATTTTGGTGCATGCGGGGCTTGATTTGAAAGGCGAAACGCTTTATGACAACAAAAAGGCACTCTTTTGGAATAGAAATTTTAAAAATGATTTAAGCAAAACAAATAATAAAACTGTCTTATTCGGACATTCTGTGCATGGCTTGGAACAAATAAAAGCGGCTATTGAAGACCAAGAGCCACAAATTCCGCTTGATAATGGCTGTGTGTATGTAAATTTGGAGAAATATCACCAACTTTGTCATCAGGAAATTGGTTTTCTCTGCGCCTTTGAGATGGAAAGCCGCCGTCTTTTCTATACCCCTTGTTTGGATAAATAGTCAAAATAGTATCATAAAAATTGAAATAAAAAATTATGGCTGAAACAGAACCCTCTGCCGATTTTGAAAATCACACAGAAGAAGGGCATAAAAATTTCACGACTCTGCGCCAAGAGTTGCGTGAAAAAGTCCGAAATTTGCCGCAAGAGGCAGGTATTTATAAATATTTTAACGAAAAAAATGAAATTATTTATGTAGGAAAGGCGAAAAACTTAAAAAAAAGGGTGAGTAGCTATTTCACTAAATCGCATCAATACGATAGGAAAACGCGCCAATTAGTACGACAAATTGTAGATTTGGAGATTACGGTGGTCAATACCGAAGTAGATGCGCTGCTTCTGGAAAGCAATCTTATCAAGACGCATCAGCCACACTACAACATTTTGCTAAAAGACGGCAAAACTTATCCCTACCTCTGCATTAGTGATGAGCCTTTTCCGCGCGTTTTTACCACAAGGCAGCCCGATAAGGTGAAGGGCGAGCATTTCGGTCCTTATACAAATGGAAAAACGCTGCACGCACTCACCGAACTTATCAAACAACTGTATCCGTTGCGAACTTGTTATTTTCATTTAAGTCCTGAAAATATTGCAGCGGGAAAGTACAAAGTTTGTTTAGAATATCATATCAAAAACTGTAAAGGGGCTTGTCAGGGCTTGGAAACGGAAGCCGAGTATGAAAAATACATCGAGCAGATTCGCCTGATTTTGAAGGGCAAAACCAGCCTTGCCAAAGAATATTTCAAAAGCCGCATGCAGCAGGCAGCCGAAAAGATGCAATTTGAGCAAGCCCATCAGGAAAAACTCAAATTGCAGGCACTTACCGAGTATCAAAGTAAATCATTGATTACCAATCCGAATATTTCAGATACCGAAGTTTTTACTGCCGAAGAAGATGATACAACCCTCTATATCAACTACTTGCGAATAGAAAACGGCAGTATTATTTATACCCAAAACGAATCTTTTAAGAAAAAATTAGAAGAAAATGCGACTGAAATTTTGCCGCTGATTGTAGTAGAATTTCGTCAGAAATTCAAAAGTACGGCGCGAAGAATTGTTTGTAACTTGCCCTTAGAGTTGCCTTTGCCCGAAGTAGAAGTGGTGCAGCCCAAAATTGGCGACTTAAAGGGACTTTTAGACCTTTCTTTAAAAAATGTTACCTTCTTTAAAAAAGAAAAAATACGCAAAAAACTAACCTTTACGGAGGAAAAGAGTGAGAATAAGTACAAAGTTTTAGAACAATTACAAAAAGATTTGAGCCTGCCACGCCTGCCACTGCATATAGAATGTTTCGATAACTCGCATTTGCAGGGTACGGATACGGTTTCTTCGATGGTTTGTTTTATCGGTGGCAAACCCTCGAAGCGCAATTATCGTAAGTATCACATCAAGACCGTAGAGGGCATAGACGATTTTGCCAGCATGTACGAGGTAGTATCTCGCCGTTATCGCCGCGTTTTGGAGGAAAAACAGCCCCTGCCCGACCTTATCGTCGTAGATGGCGGCAAAGGGCAGCTTAGTTCGGCGGTACGCGCCATGCAGGAGCTGGGTGTTTATGGCAAAGTGCCTATCATTGGCATTGCCAAGCGCATGGAGGAAATTTTCTTCCCACAGGATAGTTTTGCTACTTATATCAACAAAAAATCGCCCTCGCTCAAACTTATTCAACACCTTCGCAATGAAGCGCACCGCTTTGCCATTACCTTCCAAAGGGCAACGCGCAGCAAAAAGGCACTACAAAACGATTTGGAAAATATCAAAGGTATTGGCAAACAAACCGTTGAAAAATTGCTTCTACATTTCAAGTCTATCAAAAAGATGGAGGCAGCCGCCGACGGTGAAATTGCACAAGTGGTAGGCAATGCCAAAGCCAAGCTCATTCGCGATTATTTCAAAAGTCTTTAATGTTTTAAGCCATAAATTTAGTAAAAATACATGTCTGCACCTACTTCTCAATCGCCCTACGTGCATATTTACGTAGAAGAAAATCCGAATCCCAACTCTTTGAAGTTCGTTTTGAGCTTTTTTATCGTTCCCGAAGATGTGGTTAAGGATTACGAAAATCCGACACAAGCAGAAGAATCGCCCTTAGCGGTCGCGCTCTTCGAGCAGTTTGGCTTTGTCAAGCGTGTTTTTTATGCCAAAAACTTCATTACCCTAACCAAAGACGCAGACACCGTCTGGACAGAGGTCTTGGCGCAGGTACGTCAGTTTTTGAAAGAATACTTCGAGGCACAAAAGCCTGTCTTTATAGAGGAGATGCCCGAAATGGAGATACAAATTCAGGAAGACCCCACTATTCGCCGCATTAAAGACATTTTAGACCAATATATCAAACCTGCCGTAGAAATGGACGGCGGCGCGATTGTTTTTTCTGATTTTGATGCTGCCGCAGGGGTTTTGAAGGTACGACTGCAAGGCTCTTGTAGCGGTTGCCCTTCGTCTATGATTACTTTAAAGGCAGGAATCCAAAACCTTTTTCAGCGTATGATGCCCGAAGTGAAAGAGGTAGTGGCGGAAAATTAGAAAATAAATCGGACTGGTTTCTTAAAAATCATAAACATTTTGTAGGGACAAGGCTGGCTTTGTCCCTACTTTTGAAAGTACCGTAATTTTCTGTTTTAGCTTTCCTATTTTAGCTTTTCTGTTTTATGATGTGGTTTCAAGTTTTTGAGTCGGAAAGTGTGGCATTTGAAAAGTTGCCTTTACAGAGTATGCTTTTGATACGGGCAGGCGATTTGCGCATCTGCTTGGCACGTACTCAAAGGGGTATTTTTGCCTTCGACGATATTTGCAGCCATCAAAACGCCTTCTTGCACAAAGGCGAACTCAACGAAGCCGACGAAATTATCTGCCCTTGGCATCAGTTTCGCTTTTCTATGCAGACAGGCGAGGAAAAAAGCGGTCATCACTGCCGCTCGCTCAAAACGTATCCGCTCGAATGGCGGCAGGGCGCACTTTTTATTTGTCTGCCTTTTTCGGAATAGTTTTTTAGGGTCTAAATGCCGCGTTTGTCGCCGTAGATGTGAATGTGCAGGCGGTCGGTATAATTAAAGAGGTGCTTTTTGCAGATTTCTATGAGCCAGTTTTGGCGTTTTTGTAGCGTTTCGCGCTGCCTACCTTCGGGCATCAGGTAGATGCGTTCTTTTGGAATTTGATAGGTGCTTTGCAGGGCAAAGACTTCTTCCAAATCTTGCTCCTTTTCTATCACAAACTTAAAATAGGCTTTTTTAGAGGCGGCGAAAAAATGAAGGGCAGCAGGCTTAATCCGCTCTTTTTCAGCAAGTTGGGCATTGGATAATTTTACCGAAACATTATATTGGTCGGTTTGTGCATCTAAGGCTGCAAGCGGCACGATAGTGCCGTTGGTTTCAAATTCTATATGATAGTTTTGATTTTTTTCTTTTAAGTCGGATATAAAAGAAACTAAGTTTTTTTGTTGCAATAGCGGTTCGCCCCCTGTGATGACTACTTGCAGGGAGGGATATTGCTCAATTTCGGCTATCAGACTTTGGTTAGAAAGTTTGATGAGGTACTCTTTTTTAGAATACTTTTGATAGTTTGGATTTTGGTCGTTTTGATGTATAAAAGTAGTATTTTCCCAATTCCACGTATAATCGGTATCGCACCAAATACAAGCGAGGTTGCAGAGAGAAAGGCGTATAAAGATGGACGGCTTGCCCAAATTTTTGCCTTCGCCCTGAATGGAGTAAAAGATTTCTGGTTTGTTTTCGATTTTGGCTACTTTCAACATATCTGTTTTTTTCAAAAAGAACTGCAAAGATACGACTTTTTAGCAAAGAATAGACCTTCGCCGAAAGGCGATAAAAAAAAGCAGTTTTCCTTTTTTTTGCCTACCTTTGTACTTTGAAAAGGCATTTTGGAAAAGAATATGAAAAAACAGAAAGTCATTATCTTTTCTGCGCCCTCGGCAGCAGGAAAAACTACGATTGTGCGCCACCTCTTAGAAAAGTTTTCCTTTTTAGCCTTTTCTATCTCTGCCACGACGCGCCCACGCCGCCCCAATGAGATAGCAGGGCGCGATTATCACTACCTTACTTTGGCAGAGTTTAAGGAGAAGATAGCACAAAAAGCCTTTGTGGAGTACGAGGAAGTCTATCAGGGCTTGTTTTATGGTACGTTACAAAGTGAGATTGAGCGGATATGGCAGGAAGGCAAAATCGCGCTTTTTGATATTGATGTCAAGGGCGGCATCAATTTGAAGAAATATTTTGGCAGCCAAGCCCTTTCCATCTTTGTAAAGCCACCCAGCCTAACGGCTTTGGCAGAGCGGCTTGAAAAACGCCAAACCGAAAGCGAGGAGCGAAAGGCGGAACGCCTCAAAAAGGCGCAAGAGGAGATGCAATTTGAAGCAGATTTCGACTGCGTTTTGCTCAACGACGATTTAGATACTGCCTTGAAAGAGGCTGAAAAACTACTGCTCCAATTTTTAGAAGTGGAAACGGCATAGGCTATCAGACAAGCGATTCAATCCTAACCCGACTTTACGCGCTATGAAAATCGGTCTTTTTTTTGGTTCGTTTAATCCTATCCATATCGGACACCTTATTTTGGCGGATACGATGGCGCAAAGTACGGATTGCGACCAAGTTTGGTTTGTCGTTTCGCCTCACAATCCACACAAGGAGCGCGGTTCGTTGCTACACGAATTTGACCGCTACGACATGGTACGCCTTGCCATCGGCGACAATCCCCTACTTGACGTTACGGATATAGAATTTTCGTTGCCTCGCCCCAGTTATACGATTGACACTTTGGCGCACCTTTCCGAAAAATACCCACAACACGAATTTGCCCTCATTATGGGTGAAGACAACCTGACGCACTTTCAGAAGTGGAAAAATTACGATAAAATCTTGAAATATTACCATATTTTGGTCTATCCGCGTCCTGCTGTTGCCAAAACGGTTTGGCATACACATGAAAAAGTCCGCTTGGTAGATGCACCAATGATAGACATTTCGGCAACTTTTATCCGCAAGCGCATAGGAGCGCATCAATCCATTCGCTATTTGGTTACGCCCGAAGTAGAAACGATGATACGGTTGAAGAAGTTTTATTTGTAGGGGTAGTTTGTTACAATAAAAAAAACAGGATATTTTATCTATAAAATTGTTGTTTTTATATTTTATTCTACCACTGTTTCGTTACCTTTTTTAGTTTATCGTCTTCAAATATAAGCAAGATTCGGTTGAGCGAAATCGTATCGGCTTTGAAGTCTGCAAAGTCAAAATGACTGTCGTTTTTAAGTTTTTCTATTATCTGTTTTTTGCTCAAATTGGTTTCGCTCACAATCTCCATAAGCTCTTCAAGGTCTTTTTCGGTGTCTTCATACCCAACTTTTTGATAAGTTAGGGTATAGGCTTGGTCAATGATTGCGTAAGCTGCAAAGCAGGTTACTGCCACCAAAAGTGCCAGACAACTCCAAAATGCAATTTTCCAGTAGTTCATGTCTGCTTTTTATTTTCTACGAAATTAAATTTCTTCAATAATTGATGTACCTTTTGAGTTATCTCCACTTGTCCATTGCCAAGTTTCGTGCAATCTCAACTTTCCATTTGGCAAAACTTCTGGTCTTGATTTGCAAATGCCCGTCATCAATTCGTTGTTTGTATTTATCTGATGATAGCGCATCTCTATATTTCCAAGTTCGTCGACCAGACCTATCAAATGTCCAAACTTGATTTTTCCACCTGAATAGGTTGCTGTTATCATATTCCCATTTTGTGTGTAGTGGAAAGTAGTTTCTTGGGAAGTTTCACCGTTATCAGTGTTTATGAAGGGTCTGAAAGATTTTTTGTCATAATTTATTGCCTTTTGCATAGGGAGTTTTTGGGGTTTTGTGGTGAATGGAAAATAAAAAAAATAAAGATAGAATGTAAAAAAATGTTTTATTTAGTGATTTTTAGCTATTTTGTTTGAAATTTTCAACTTGTCCCCTGGTGGGCGTAGCTTCTAACTACGACCTATCAGGGCAAATCTTAGATTTGCGCTGTAAGATACTACAGAAGTAGCAAAAAACAAATATAAAATGCTGTTTTTAGATATTTTAATCGTAGTGGCTCTGTAAATCTAAGATTTGCTGAATGGATTAGACTTAGTCTGTGGTTAAGCCTAACACTTAGCTTTATTTTTTAGTATTCTGAAGGCTTCGCCAAACAGTGGAAATCAATAATCGTAAAAAATGAGTATTCATTAAAACAATAAACTTTGTTTTTTTTAAATATTAGTATTGTTTAGTTGTTTGTATTTTGTTCATCTTTATTTTTTCTTCGTCTAATAGCAAACCATATTTGAATGATTGCTCCAATTAGTCCACCAAGCGTTATGAAAGGAATGGAATCAATGAATCCATCAGGTAGAAATGGTAGATATTCTTGTAAAAAGGTTTTTGAATAGGTTGAAGTTGGGTCAATTTCAAGTCTAATTTTTTTCTCTATATCTGTAAGGAAACATCCGCCTGTAAAAAATAATGAAATCATTTGACCGATTGTAAATATCATAAAAAGCCAAGCGAAATAGTCTTTTTTGTGAAATTTTGTAAAGCGTCCTGTCAATAAGGCGATGCAGCCTGCAATGGTAACTCCCACTACTACGCTATGGACTAATAGTATCAAATAAACTAACCAAATTTGCATTTTTACGTTTTTTTGAGGTTTTGTTAGAAGAAAACATGTATAAAAAAACTAAATAACATTTTATTTGCACTAAACAGAAAGTTTATAGAAAGCACAAAAGCCTAAATACATACATTCGTCTTCGCTGATTTTCAATTCGCAAAAACTATGTTGCAAGGTGTTTTTCGCTCACTCGTTTCTACTGTCCTCTATTACACGAAGCCGAAATTCCCTATCAATTTCATTTCCTTTTTCATCAATTTGAGTAATATAATTCGCTTTTGATTTTATTAAATGAATGTTGTCTTTTGGGTAATAATTTTCAGTTCTAATAACAAACTTATTAGTCTTTATACAAGTGCTAATACTTGATTTGTCTATTGTAATAAGGCTGTCTTTCAAAGTATAAGTTCCGTAAAAATAACGCTGCCCAAGTCCGCTTCCGTTTGCTATTACGTAATTTCCGTTCTTCTTAAAATCTACGGAAAAACCATTAAAGTCACCATCATAAAAAGCCCTAATTAAAGTTGGTGTATTTATTTTGTTATTTTGGTAATAGAATAAACCGATATTTGCCAGGATAAATAATAATCCGATAAAGGTTGGCAAATAGCTTGTCAATTTTTGCGAAGTCTGAAACGCTTTTAGGTCTTTACGAATTGTCCAAATGAGAACTAATAGTCCAATTAGTGCAATTATTAACAAAATAATTCCATCAAGAAAAAAGTCATCTTGATATGTCTGATACAACTTGTATGCGAACCAAGCTCCGAAAACTGTAACCAGAATAGTTCGTAATATTTTGTTGTCTTGTATCGATGGTGTCGTCTTTTGGAACATTCTGTAATGGAAAAATGTTTGCGGAGGGCGGGATTTAATAGCGTTACACCTCACACAAGCGCAAAAATAAGTAAAAAGCACTAAATTTCAAAACAGCACCTTAGCCCGACTTACGCAAATGTAATGTTAGGCATTGTTTTTATTCTTGCTCACTTTTTACTTCGGTATCTTTATCACCTTCAATTATATCATCATTATCTTTTAAGACAATGTCGTCGATGTCTTTTACAGATATTTCAGTGTCTTCTAGTGCATCATAAATTTTTTGATAGTGTGATAATGTGAACAAAAATTTAAACATACGTTCTGTTGTCTTTTTTTCGTTATCGGCTACCTCAATCTGTTTTTCAACAAACTGATTAAGAAATTTAAAGGTCTTTATGATAACCTCTTTTTCTCCCTGCTCATAGATTTTGACTATCTGTCTGTTTACATTAATCTTATCTCCATACTTGGCAGTAAGATACTTTGTAAAGGCAACTTTAAATAAAGCAAGTAAATGGTATAAGTTTGTTTTAAATGAATAAGAAAATTCTCTTTGTAACGGTTTAAAAATTACATCAAACACATAAAAAGCGCAAAGCATATCCTCAAAAGAGGTGTTACTATTAAATATTTTTTCATACAAACCATCTTTGTGGTCTTTATGAGAAATAAAGTTTAAATCTTTATCTGTTTTAAATCGCTGGGTGTGATTTTTTAGTACGCTTACAGGGTCTTGTAGGTGATAGGCTAAATATACATTGGCAAAAACTAAGTTTGGCATTGTTCTAACTCCCTTAGGGGTTTCTCTAAATTCACCTCTTCTTTTTTCATACCAAACATTTGTTTGATAGGACGCATTTTGCAGGCTTACTTGAATTTCATCATTGGCGTAAAAATCTCTGTCTTGGATAGGGTTTTGGCGATTAGTGTAGCGAGTAACATTCAAATCAAAAGATTTTCCTCCTGATTTTAGCAAACGCAAAGTAACTAAGACTTCGCTATCCATTTTTAATCTTTGTGTAGGTGAAGCACTTTCATAAGCACGATAAATGGCATAAACTGTTTGCGCACCGTTGATAATTTGTAAACCTGTAACCGTTATTTTTTCAGCTTTTTTGCCAATTTCTGGAAGTAGGTAAGTAATTGCGGTTATTCCATTGTTATAATACCAAAAAAGGTTAGACTCCTCTATGGCTGTTTTTTCAATTTCTTGATTAAATTGAGATTGTAATAAAGGATTGCGAACATTTTTGAAAAACAGTGAAAAATTATAGGTTTTAAAAAGTTCCCAAATTGCTTTGGGGCGAAGTAAAAACATATATGCCTCGTAAGGCTTTTCAATTTTTATACTACCGCCTTTTTGTACAATTTCAAGCGTTACAGAACTTTCTTCGGGGTTTTGATAGGTTTCAAGAGGATTGATAGGGTCTATTTTTTTATACTTCCTATCAATATAATCAACTCTAATTCTGTTAATATCAATTACTTCAAATTTAGTCTTAACATCATTATTTCGAAATGCCTCAATATTTTCATCGGCACCACCTTTGTATTGAGAAAGTGAAAGAAAAATAAATTTTACCTCACCATTTGCTTTTAAGTGCAAATCAAGTTCTTCTAATTTAGATTTTAGTTTCTCATTTACACTTTTCTTTTCGCCACGTAAAATGGTTTCAAAATCATTGAGGGCTTTTAAAATCTCATCTTTATTTGTTTCTTTTTCAGAGTTATCTACATTGTTCCACTTTGATTGAACGATATAAAAAACCTTATTTCCTTGATTATCAAGGCTATCAAATACAATATCACAAGAGCTATCATTATCTCCGTCTGTGATAAAGTTAGAATAATTGGATATTCTGCCATAAAAATCAAGAAACCAAATCAAAAGGGCATAAGACTTTTGATTGTTAATAGCACTTTTATGCTTTTTGATGAAGTTGTCATCTTTATATTTTATGATAAGTGCATCGAGTTCTACGTCTATGATGCTATAAAAGTCTTTTGTAAGCATTTTTGTTGTTTTTTTATGTTATTTTAAAACAAATAACACCCAATAGCAGCTACCCACAAGCGACTTTGCATTTCCCCTCAAAAAGCAAACCTACAAAACTTCTCACACATTTCCAAATTAGAAATAGGGCTTTGTACAAAAAAAGGACTTCTTTGTAGAGAAGCCCTTTTTTCTTTTTATGATACCCAAAAATGGGTAAATTATTTTTCGTACATGCCCTTGTAGGTGTTATTGCTTTCTATCTGTGAGCCATTGTTGCGAATAGCACTGCGCGAATTTGCCAAATAATCTACGCGATTAAATTTGATAAGGCAGTTATTAAGCGTAACCGAATTGCCATCTACCTGAAAGAGTTTGTTGCTACTATGTTGATGGTATTCTGTGTCGGGATTGCTATTGGTGTTATCTTTGATAATGCAACTATTAAAGATAACATTGCTACAATCATGGATTGAAAAAATATCTAAATTGCCATTATCTGTAAAAGTAACCTTGTTCAAATTGACATAACCACACTCGATAAGATAGAGTGCGCCATAGGTGGTGCTGCGAATTGTGCTATTTTCTATCGTAATATTCTGACTATTTGTGCCTTCTAAACCATAAGTGCCGCTACCATAGAGAACAGAGCGGCTCACAAAAAAGCCATCTGTTTTGTAGGTACGCAAAACTGCCCCCTGACAATATCCTGTCGAAGCACCATGCCCAACTTCTACATTTTCTAAGCGCACATTTTTACAGTTATTAAAGGCTAAAACTGTAGCGTATGCGTCGGCATCTAAGATAATTTCGGTAGGGAAATCGCCTACGCCTCTGATAGTTAGGTTGGAAAGTCCGTTGATGTGGAAACCCGAATAGGGGTAGTCGCTATCATAGTAGGCTTCACTATTGTAGTTGCTCAAATTATACAAGCCGTATTCCATCTCGATGGTCGTATTGGATTGTAGGGCAGCCACAAATTCGGCTACATTGCGGACGCGCACCGTTTTGGGCGTATTGTTGCTCATGGCTAAGGCTTTTCCCACAGGTACTTGCGCCCAAAGGCTATCTTGGGGCAGTAAAAGCAGGGCAAAAAGGGCAAGCAGAAGTGTTTTTTTGTACATGGGGCAGAAAAATTAGGGTTTAAAAAGGCTTTATTTGGTATTAAAAACTTCGAGGTAGTCGAGATAAGGATTGAGGGCTACAAAGTTGCTTTCGTCGGAAGAAAAAGTTACATCTTGGTTTTTGCCTTTGAGCTGTGGCAGCAAATCTGCAATGTACTGATTGGGGTTATTTTTTTGGCGAAGTTGGAGAGAAAAGCACTTGTTCACTTTTTCGTCTTTGACAATCAAACGCCCCATTTCTACAGAATGATACACCTCAAAGGGTTTGCCTATCAAACTTTCAAGTTCTGAAACGGGCATGCCTGCATAGAAGCCTTCTTGGGTTTTGTAGTTGGGATTGCTCACGACGATAAAGCCAATTTTTTTCCCTACTTCGGTCTGAAAATCCCAATAAACCGTCAGCGTATCGCCTGCACTTAGGACGACATCGCAGTAGTCGCCATCGTGTCCTGCCTCTATTTCAGACACTTTTTCGCCAAAAAGCTCTTTGAGTTTGGCGTAGTCATAGCTCATCTTGATTTTACCTACGCCTTCACAAGAGATAAGATAATCCTCTTGTGGCAAATCATTGCCCCTATTTTGGTCGGCTTCGGAAACGAGCGCGGCGGTGTTATCGGCGGAAGTTGTGCTTTGTTCGGCATCTTGTTTTTTGGCGCAAGCTACCAAAAAAAAGCCCATCAAAAGGGCTGCTGCAAAAAGGGTGCGAAACTGAAAAAGGCTTGTTTTTTTCATATCAAAAGAAGATTGGGTGAGGGGATAAACTTTGCCGTTATTCGAGCAAAATCTCAAATAAGGGCAAAGTTAGCAAACTTATACTTTATCTGCCTCTGGGCTTACATGAGGTCGGAAAGTTTGTAGGTCTTATTGGCGACCTTCGCTGTTACTTCTAACAAAACTTTGCCCTTTCTACCTTTATCAGCTAAGTACAATTTGCCACCTTCTTCTATACAAATTTCGTTGGTGGTCAGATTGTTCATGGGCTTTGTGCCGCTTCCTGTGTGTAGCGTTTGGCTTGCGCCTGTATCGTTTTTAATTTTGAAACAAATCTTGCCTTTGGGTGCAACAAGGGCAATGCTGTTGGGGCTTGTGCCAACAAAGGCGGTGCTACCTACGCCTATCAAGGCGGCAAAAGAAAAAAGGGTACAGAATTTTACAAAAGAAAACTTCATATAAAAAGAAATTTGGGTTGAAAAATGTGAGTGTTAGGCTCTAATAGCGTTTATGAATAGGTTTTGTAGTGTTGTATTTAGCACTTTTTACAAATTATCCATAAACGCTCTTGATAGAAATTACTGCTTGACAAAACGTCGTTGCTCAAAACTAAACTTACGCTTTTGGGTTTCGCTTTGTGCCTCTTCTTTGCCCTCGACATCGATAATTTCGGTAGTGATGGTCATAACTTCGCCCTCGATTTGGTCTAAACTTATGCTGCCATGTGGGGCAATATTGATAAGTGTTTGTTCGTCCAGACCGCGCCCTTCGGCAGAAAGGGCTACTAAGGTTAAGCCGCTGCTCATCATGCCTGCATAAGAGCCTACTACAAAAATGACGTTGTTTTCGGCATACAAGCCATAAATTTCATAAGACTGATTGGCTTGGTTGGCAAAGAAATTACCTAATACTTCAAATTCGGGTGCAGAAGTGGGTACTTGCGCCACTAAGTTATAAGAAGGATTTTGAGAGTCTGTGCCTTGGTTTAGTGTGGCATAGAGTTGGGTGCTTCCTTTGATAAGTTCCTCAAAAGAGTTGTAGGTTTTTACGCCTGCCTTTTCTAAACTCTCTTGGAAAGGGCTTTTTGTGGTTTCTGCCGTCGTTATTGCTTCGACATTTGCCATCACTTGGGCGGTATCTGCGGTAGCCGTTGTTGCTTCGGATTGATTTCCGCAGGCTTGTAAGCTCATTGAGGCGAGCAGGGCGATACCTGCCAAAGACATTTTTTTCATATAATATAAAAGGAGAAAAAGATTTGAAAATCAAAACCACAAAAAGTAATAAAAAGCAGTAATGTTTGGAAGCCCCTGTGTTGAAGTGCTAATTTTTTTGTCTTCTACAAACGGTTTGCGGATAAGTGCTGCCATCTTCATTGACAATTTGGAAAATAAATTCGTCTTTTGTCAATTTGATAATGCGGCGTTTTTGCACCCCATAAACGCTATGCGTGCAGAGGAGCATGTCGCCTGCAAATGAAATTTGGGCAGGACCCATTTCGCTTTCGGCATAGGCGCGGTCGTTCCATTCAGTGCCGCTGATGGTGAAGCCATACCAGCCGTTTTCAGAATCTTCGGGTGCGTCGGGGTCGCCTGTTTCCCAAGCTCCCTGCAATAGTTTGAGTTGGTCTTCGTCTATTCGCGGTGCATCATCGTCATAAGGCTCTTCGACGACTTCTTCGGCAGTTTCACCGTTGGCGGCTTGTGCCTCTGTGCTATCCACTTGCAAAGCCTTTGATTGCGCCTCGTCCGTTGTGCTTTCTACTTTGGCTGTGCAGCTGCTCAATCCCAAAATTAGACTAAGCATTAGAAAGGAAAGCACAAGGGCATTTTTTTTGAATAGGAAATACATGATAGAAAGATTTGAATTGAAAAAAAGAAAAAAGAAAATCAGAGCAAGCGCAAGGGTTTGCATTTAGATTTTAAAACTGCTCATCAGGCGCGAAAACTCGTCTTGGTAGGTCTTGCGGTCTTCTATTTTGCAATAGAGGTCGAAAACGATATATTGCTTGCCGCCTTTTCTGACCACCATGCGCATACGGTAGTGCGTATTTTCTACTACCCCGTCGACGATATAAACTTTTCCGTCCTCATCTATAAATCTATCGCCTTCTGTACCTAAGTTTTCTATTTCCGAAACGGCATTTTGAAAGGCATTTTCCATCGTGCCATAATCTTCTGATTCTTCGTCTAACCAAGTGGTTAGGATAGTTTCGCCTGCGCTATCTTTGAAATAAGCGATGTCCATATCCCCATAGGTAGCCGTTAGCAGGCTTGGGGTGTAGTTGAAACAATAGTTGCCTATTTTATGACAAAACTTTTCCGTATCCTGCGCTGTGGCGTTTTTGGGCAACCCCAAAAAGAGTAGGAAAAAGGCGAAGGCGAATGTGAAAAAAGGTTGTTTTTGCATAAAATTGCGTTTTTGACGTGAAAAGCGAAAACCAAAGAGAATGAACTTTTTGATATGCTTGCAAAGTTAGTAGGAGTAGGACTATTTTTTTTTGTGTTTTTTATGAAATAGCGGTATGACTTTGTGAAAAGGGCTTTTGGGCAAATTTTCGCCTCTGCTTAGGTGATAAAATGAGATGAAAAAAACGATACAGTTTTGCTGTATCGTTTTCTAAAAAGTAGGAAAAGTAAAAAATGAGAGTAAGCACAGGGATAGGCTTAGGCGTTGTAATCGCCTGCATAGCCCTTTTGTCGGGCGGCAGTATAGGTATTTTTGCCCACAATGCCGTCGGCGGTTAAGCCTACCGATTTTTGGAAGTTCATGGTAGCCTGACGCGTACCTGCACCAAAGATGCCATCTACGGCAATGTTATTGCCAATCTGCACCAAAAACTTTTGCCACTGCAATACTTCAGGGCTTTTGCTTCCTTGTTGAATCATAGAAAATAAAAAGGAAAAGGTGGATAAATAAGAGTTTGATAAGTGAATTAATTGTAAAATAAAAAATTATTTTGTTGCTATTTTTCGTACTTTTGTATCAGCGCGATATTTGCCTGCTCCAAAGGCGTGAGCAAGTTATCTACATTGCTTTTCGTAGGTTGATACCAAGCCTTGTTTGCAAAGTGGTTTTTCATGGCTTCGGTCTTGAAAATGTAGCCATAACGCGCATAGATTTCATTTCTCATGATTTTAAGTTGGCTCTTTGTCAGACGTATCATATCGCCTTCCGAAAGCGGCACCAAAGAGGCTTGTGGGTAGTCGCCGATATAACTAAAATCGCCCTTTCCACAATAGATGCGCTTTGTGTTGGCATCGAGTGTTTCCCATTCGCCTTGTGCCAATTCGTCTGCATTAAAGGAAAGGCGTTCTATTTCAGACCTAAATTCGTAGTAGTGATGCTCGTAATATGCCCAGTCAGGCAGATTTGCGCCGCCCATGTTGTCGCGTTTTCCAAAGCCTGTTGGTACGAAAGTGGCGTTGAAGGTATAAAAAACATCTCCGCCGCGCTGCTCCCAAAAGCCAAAACGATACATTCCCATTGATTCATGGACTAAGCGTCCTTCGGGACAGAAACTGTAGTTTTCGATACCAGAGCCATAGGTGAAAGTAATGCTAAAACCTGAAACCGACCTTTGCGCGATAAGTGTGCCTGCTACACCTACCCAAAAAAGAAAGGGCAGTAATAAGAATTTTTGTATTTGTGTCATTTTAAAAATTGAAAAGTAGTGAATGATTGTCATAACTGCAATAAATAATCGCAGTGGTGTGCCATTGGGCAGCCTTCAAAGTTGGTGCAAAAATAGGGTCTAAAAGATGCGCCCACTTTTCAAATTTTATGAAAGTGTAGTTTGGCTTTGCGAAAAGGGCTTTTGGGCAGTTAGGCGTGCTAAAAATATTGGGTAGCGGTAGGCAAAAGGCATTGTCTTGTTCTAATTTTAGAAAGTAACCTGATTGGGAGTGGCGCGTGTCATTTTAAAAAAGTTCCTCATTTTCAGAAAAAAAGCGAAAAAAAAGCGTTTCGGGTTTGGAAAGTTGAAAATAGTTTGTACCTTTGCAGTCCCTAACGGATACTATGTACGCCTGCTACTTGTGTTTGCTATCAAGATAAAACAAGGCAGTCGCGCAAAAGTCCGCCTTTAAACGCCTATTTTGTATCAATGATTATGAATTGAAGTAGGGCTACTACAAAGCAAACTCCTTCACATTTTTATTTAGGCATACAGTAAAGAAGTTTAAGAGAGGACATTTCGTTTGGGTTTGACTTTTGAAAAAGGAAAGCCTGATGGGTGTTGCGCTATTTGCACCACACACGCACCTTTCCCCGTTTTGCAGTCAGACCGCCGCTTTTATAGGGTTAGCAACCCAAAGGCACGCAAGTATCACGTAGGGTAAAGCCATTGTATCCGCAACTCAATAGCAAGAAGTTATGTTACAGCCAAAGCGCACCAAATTCCGCAAACGCCATAAGGAGGTATCGCGTACCAGAGGGGTCGCCCAACGCGGTCATACCGTTAATTTTGGCGACTTTGCTATCAAAGCCTTAGAACCGGGCTGGATTACCTCTCGCCAAATCGAGTCTGCCCGTATCGCTGTTACACGCGCGATGAAACGTCAAGGTCAGGTCTGGATTCGTATCTTCCCCGATAAGCCCGTTACGAAGAAGCCTGCTGAGGTACGTATGGGTAAAGGTAAAGGTTCGCCTGAATACTGGGTAGCACCTATCAAAGCGGGTACGGTAGTATTCGAGGTATCAGGGGTTGATGAAGCCCTTGCACGTGAAGCCTTGCGTTTGGCTTCTCAAAAGCTACCTATCCTGACTAAATTTGTGGTACGTTTAGATTACGAAGCTGGTCAGTAGTAGGGTCTTATTTTACCAAACTTATTATCTGAAAAGATATGAAAAATCAAGACATTCGTGCGCTCTCTACCGAGGACATTCACGCACAAATCAAGGAATTGGAAGCCAAATTGCAGAAGCTCTCTTTCAGCCATGCAGTAGCTCCGTTAGAAAATCCGATTTCCTTGCGACATACGCGCCGCACGATAGCACGCCTCAAAACGCATCTGCAAGCTCGCACAAAATAAGCCGCTTTTGTTTAGAAGAAGCCATGCTTATCAGCTGCTTTATTTCCAAATTCCTAACTTGCAAACGCCCAATTATCTATGGAATCTACCCAAATAGAGAGAAAGCAACGCAAAGAGCGCATCGGCATCGTAACGAGCAATAAGATGGATAAAACCATTGTTGTAGCCGTAGAGCGTCGTATGAAGCACCCCCTTTACGGGAAATTTGTAAAGCGTACCTCTAAATTTATGGCGCACGACGAGGAGCAAACTTGTCAGATAGGCGACCGAGTACGCATCATAGAAACGCGCCCACTTAGCAAAAATAAGTGCTGGCGACTCGCCGAAGTGATAGAACGCGCTAAGTAACCCTTCGCCGCTCTTGACCTCCCCTACTCCACTGCCCTTCGGCAGGCGAGTTTATTAATAAGCGCATCATCTTATTCCTTAACTCATTAAGAGCGATGATACAACAAGAAAGCAGACTGGCAGTAGCCGATAACAGTGGTGCCAAAGAAGTGTTATGTATTCGCGTATTAGGCGGTACAGGCAAGCGTTATGCCAGCGTAGGCGATAAAATCGTTGTGGCAGTCAAATCTGCCGTTCCTTCTGG
The DNA here is from genome assembly GCF_000422585.1 of Hugenholtzia roseola DSM 9546. Taxonomy (NCBI): domain Bacteria; kingdom Pseudomonadati; phylum Bacteroidota; class Cytophagia; order Cytophagales; family Bernardetiaceae; genus Hugenholtzia; species Hugenholtzia roseola. The sequence goes on along the minus strand of NZ_KE383878.1, from coordinate 125,276 downwards.
CAACGTCAAGAAGGGCGCAGTTTCAAAAGCCGTCGTGGTACGCACCAAATCGGCTATCCGCCGCAAAGACGGTTCTTATATCCGTTTTGAAGAGAACGCCGCCGTATTGCTCAATGCGCAAGACGAACCGCGTGGCACTCGTATCTTCGGTCCCGTTGCACGTGAGCTTCGTGAAAAGAAGTTCATGAAAATCGTATCCTTAGCACCCGAAGTTCTTTAATCACTCCTAACCTTGTTTAAAGGTATGAAGACATCAAGCAAAACACCTGCAAAAACCCCTAAACTGCACGTCAAGACTGGCGATACGGTTATCGTAGTCGCTGGCGCAGATAAAGGCAAGAAAGGCGAGATTTTGAAAGTCTTTCCTGAAAAGCAGCGTGCCATCGTGAGCGGTATGAAAATGGCAAAGAAACACATCAAGCCTACTGCCGAACAACCACAAGGTGGCGTTATTGAAATTGAGATGCCGATTCATGTGAGCAACCTGATGCACCTCGACCCTAAAAGTGGCGAGCCTACCCGCATCGGACGCAAGAAAGATGAAAGCGGCAAAACCGTTCGTTATTCTAAGAAAAGCGGAGAAATTATTAAATAATTCGTCCAAATCATCGTCATGGCAAGACCCAGATTAAAGGAAAAATACTACAACGAAGTAGTGCCTGCTTTGCGCGAAAAATTCCAATACAAGACGGTGATGCAAGTCCCTCAATTAGAGAAAATTTGCATCAATCGCGGTATCGGACAAGCCGTTGCAGATAAGAAACTCATCGACGTGTCGGTAGAAGAGCTTTCCAACATCACTGGTCAGCGTGCCGTTCCTACCTACGCCAAGCAATCAGTAGCGAACTTCAAATTGCGCGAGGGCATGCCCATTGGTGTGCGCGTAACCTTGCGCGGCGACCGCATGTATGAGTTCTTAGACCGTCTCACTACCGTATCTATGCCTCGCGTCCGCGACTTCCGCGGCATTAGCGACAAGGGCTTCGACGGACGTGGCAACTACACGCTTGGCATCAAGGAGCAGATTATCTTCCCCGAAATCTCTATCGATAAGGTAAAGCAAATTTCAGGTATGGATATCACCTTTGTAACCAACGCGGCTACCGACGAAGAGGGCATGGCACTTCTCAAAGGCTTAGGACTCCCCTTCCGTAGTTAAGCCACTCACTTTAACCCTAAGTAGCAATTATGGCAAGACTTTCCATTATCGCACGCGAACGCAAACGCGAGAAACTTGTAGCCCTACAAGCTGAAAAACGCGCCGACTTGAAAAAGCGCGTCAAAGACGGGGACATAGAAGCGCAAGCACTCTTAGACAAATTGCCACGCAACGGCTCTAAAGTGCGCCTCCGCAACCGCTGCAAACTCACAGGCAGACCACGTGGCTATATGCGCAAATTTGGCATTTCACGGGTTACGTTTCGTGAATTAGCCTCTGCGGGTAAGATTCCGGGCGTAACGAAAGCAAGCTGGTAAGCAATACATTTGCCTATCACGCCTTCTCTGTCCTTAAACTTACCGTCCAAACTTACCGACGGCACAATCGGAACGATTTGATTGCCCTGTGTCGTCTTCTTATTTCAAATCCGAATACGAAGGAAATAAATTCTTGAGGGAATGACAACGGATCCAATTGCAGACTATCTGACTCGCATCAGAAATGCCATCAGAGCCAACCATCGCATTGTTGAGATTCCTTCTTCTAAATTGAAGAAAGAAATCACCAAGATTTTATACGATAAAGGCTATATCCAAGGCTATAAATTTGACCAAGCTGCCAGCATCGGCGGCACTATCAAAATTGCCTTGAAGTACAATCCTGTAACCAAACAAGCGGCTATCTCTGCCTTAGAGCGAGTGAGCCGTCCAGGGTTGCGCCAGTATCGTAAAGCAAGCGAACTTCCGCGCGTTATGAACGGACTCGGCATTGCGGTTATCTCCACTTCGCGTGGCTTGATGACTGACAAAGAGGCTCGTAGAGATAACATCGGCGGCGAGGTGCTTTGCTACATTTACTAATCTTAGCTTCTTCGGCGGTTTGCTATTCAGAGATGACTTTTTAGGGAGCGAATAGCCCCTTAGAAACACAATTTCCCGCCGAAATTTTACACTGACCTTCAAAAAACAGACCCGATGTCACGTATAGGTAAAAAACCGATTAGTATTCCAAACGGTGTAAGTGTAACCATTGACAAAGATGTCTTGACCGTCAAGGGACCTAAGGGCGAATTGAAGCAGACCCTTCACAAAGACGTATCTGCTTCTATGCAAGACGGCGAAGTGGTCTTCGAGCGTCATGCCGAATCTAAAGACGCACGTGCTTTGCATGGGCTTTACCGTTCCTTAGTACAAAATATGGTCAAAGGCGTTACCGAAGGTTACAAACTCCAATTAGAGTTGGTAGGGGTAGGTTATAAAGCTGCCACCAACGGACAAGTGTTGGAGTTAAACTTAGGTTATTCGCACGCTATCTTTTTCCAAATCCCCAACGAGGTGAAAGTCGCTGCCGAGATGGTCAAGGGTAAGAATCCTATCGTTACTTTGGAAAGTAATGATAAGCAACTTATCGGACACATCGCTGCCAAGATTCGCTCGCTACGCAAAGTAGAGCCTTACCAAGGTAAGGGTGTGAAATTTGTAGGGGAGAACATTCGTCGTAAGGCTGGTAAAGCAGGCGGCAAGAAAAAATAATTTCTTCACCACTGGCTGGATACAAAACAGACATAAAATAGACACGAACTATGTCAGCTACTACCATCGCGCTTAAACTCAAACGCCGCGCTCGTATTAAAAAAGGTATTCGCAAGCGTGTGAGCGGAACTGCCGAGCGTCCTCGTCTTAGCGTCTTTCGCAGCAATAAAGCGATTTACGCCCAACTGATAGACGACAACGCAGGCGTAACCTTAGTTAGTGCTTCTCTACAAGCGGGAACGCGCAACATCGAAAACTCTAAGCAAGTAGGCACTCTGCTTGCCGAGCGTGCCTTAGCCAAAGGCATCAATACTGTTACTTTCGACCGTAACGGCTACCTCTATCACGGCAACGTGAAAGCCCTCGCTGAAGGCGCAAGAGAAGGCGGTCTGATATTTTAATCACAAACTCACAACCTTAGATTATGAACCTCAATACGGTAAAAGTAGCCGAAACGGGCGAATTGAAGGAAAAAGTTGTTGCTGTGAATCGGGTTGCCAAAGTAGTGAAAGGCGGACGCAGATTTAGCTTCTCAGCATTAGTTGTCGTGGGCAATGGCGAAGGCGTAGTAGGATACGGCTTAGGAAAGGCTCTCGAAGTACAAGATGCTATCAATAAAGCGGTAGAAGATGCCAAGAAAAACTTGGTTAAAGTTCCTATCATCAATGCCACTGTCCCACACGATATTATCGGCAAATTCGGCGCAGCCAAGGTATTGCTCAAACCTGCTTCAAAAGGTACAGGTGTTATCGCTGGTGGCGGCGCACGTGCCGTCTTAGAAGCAGCAGGCATCAACAACGTCCTTGCCAAATCGCAGGGTTCTAATAATCCCGGCAACGTCGTTCGCGCTACTGTCAATGCCTTGCTCAATATGCGTGATGCCCATTCGGTAGCACAACAACGCAACGTTAAACTTTCCAAAGTGTTCAACGGCTAATGCCCTCTCTTCAATAGATATGGCTAAAATCAAAATCACCCAAACTCGCAGCACCATTAAGCGTCCCCAAGCACAACGCTTGACGCTCAAAGCCCTGGGGCTGCACAAAATTCATCAGTCGGTAGAGCAAGAAGACTCTGAAACTATCAAAGGCATGATTAGAAAAGTGGCACACTTAGTTAAAGTGGAAGCCCTCTAAGCACTCCTGCTCCCACCTCTCCCTGATATTCATCTTCTAACAAGAGAACGACAATGAAACTACATAACCTTCAACCCGCAGCGGGTTCGGTCAAAGCCGAAACACGTATCGCACGTGGGCAAGGCTCTGGTAAGGGCGGAACGGCTACCCGTGGTCATAAGGGCGCACAGTCGCGCTCTGGCTACAGCCACAAGAAAGGCTTCGAAGGCGGTCAGATGCCTTTGCAGCGTCGTATTCCTAAGTTCGGTTTTAAGAATTTCAATCGAGTAGAGTATAAGCCCATCAACTTAGACACCCTCGAGAAATTGGCGAGCGAAAAAGGTATCTCTACCATCACCCCTGAAGTGTTGTATGCCAACGGACTGGTAGGCAAGACAGACAGAGTCAAAATCCTAAACCGCGGCGCACTTCAAAGCAAAATCGAGGTCTCGGCACATGCTTTCTCGGAGGCTGCCAAAGCCAAAATCGAGGAAGTGGGTGGCTCAGTCGCTACGCTTTAATCTTATTACAATAGTTAGGAATTTCAGAAAAAATCGTTTCTTTGCGTTTTCTTACCAAGCAAGCGTTTGGCTCGTAAGATACGGCGTTTGTGTGGTGAAAAAGTAAGCCAACGACTTTCTGTTTTTGCTAACTATTCATTTATTTTATCCGTGAGAACTCATGAATAAGTTCATTCAGACGATAAAGAATATCTTTTCTATCGAGGAACTACGCAACCGCATTTTGGTTACGCTCGGCTTTTTGCTGGTCTTCCGTCTTGGCTCCTATGTGGTTCTGCCGGGCGTAGACCCTGACAAGCTCGAGGGCGCACAAGGTGGTCTTTTAGACTTCATCAACCTCTTTTCTGGTGGAGCTTTTAGCCGTGCCTCTGTGTTTGCCTTAGGGATTATGCCCTATATCTCGGCTTCTATCGTGATACAGCTTCTAACCGTTGCGGTAGGCTATTTTCAGAAACTACAAAAAGAGGGCGAATCGGGCAGAAAACGCCTGAATCAAATTACACGTTTTCTCACGATTGCGATTACGCTGTTCCAATCGGTGGCTTATATCAAAGGGACAATCCCTAATGAAGCTATCCTTATCAACTCCAATTTCTTCCTTTTTGCCTCGATGGTCTTGCTTACAGGCGGTACAGTTTTCTGTATGTGGCTGGGCGAAAAAATCACGGAAAAGGGTATCGGAAATGGGGTGTCTTTGCTCATCATGATTGGTATTGTGGCACGTTTCCCCGACGCTTTGTGGCAGGAATCTACCCTACGTGGCATAGATGGTCTGTTGATTTTCTTCTTAGAAATCTTCGCTCTTTTCTTTGTTGTGGTAGGTACGGTCTTGGTCATTCAAGCAGTTCGTCATGTGCCTATGGAATACGCACGTCAGATGGTGGGTGGAAAGGGCAGAAGAGCTGCTATGGGTGCTAATCCTCGCTCTACTTTGCCCCTGAAAGTCAATGCTGCTGGTGTAATGCCTATCATCTTTGCACAAGCCTTGATGTTTCTTCCCCCGCTTATCGCCTCTGCTTTTCGCGGAGAGGACACACCTACGGCTGATTACATTTCGCAGCGTTTCGCAGACTTTACAAGCTGGGAATACAATCTGCTCTTTGGCGTTCTGATTATCCTCTTCACCTTCTTTTATACTGCCATTACTATCAATCCGCAGCAAATTGCAGAAGATTTGAAGCGCAATAATGCTTACATTCCCGGCGTACAGCCCGGCGAGGAAACGGCAACTCACATTTCTACCATTATGGATAGAATTACTTTGCCCGGTGCTATCTTTATTGCCATCATAGCCATCTTACCTGCCTTAGCAGCCGCAGCAGGCGTAGGGGCGCAATTTGCGCAGTTCTACGGCGGTACTTCACTACTTATCATGGTGGGGGTAGTATTGGATACACTACAAAAGATAGAAAGCTATTTGCTTGACAAAGATTACGAAGGTCTGATGGACGGCTCTGCCGAAGGTAGGACACAACCCCATTTAGACGTTATTTAATCTTGACAAGAAACTCGCCGACAGCTCTTGAAAACTGTCGTCTGGTTTTTTGAAACAATAAGCACAGTGGCGCAAGCAAAATGGCAATAGTATGATGCGTTTTCTACTATTCTGATAAGCAAAGTAAGAAATTACTTTGCTTTCGCCGTGCTAAATCATTCACTTCTTATTCCTTCTTTGTGCCGCATGCTTTTGTGCAGGCACACGTCAGAAACTATGCCTATCTATTACAAAACCGCTGACGAGATTGCACGCATGCGCGTGAGTGCCGACCTCTTGGGGCGCGCACATGGCGAAGTTGCTAAACACGTTAAGCCCGGTGTTTCTACCAAACGATTAGACCAAATCGCTTTTGAGTATATTGCCGACCATAAGGCGATACCGTCTTTTCTCAATTATTCAGGCTTCCCTGCCTCGCTTTGTATTTCTGTTAATGAAGTCGTCGTGCATGGGATTCCAAGTCAATATATTTTGAGAGAGGGCGATATTATCTCCATCGATTGTGGCGTGTTGTTCAATGGCTATCACGCTGACAGTGCTTATACTTACCCTGTGGGCGAGGTCAAGCCCGAAGTACAGGCACTATTAGACGCAACAAAGGCTTCGCTTTATGAAGGAATTGCGAAAGCTACCTACGGCAATCGTATCGGTGATGTGAGTGCGGCTATTCAGACTTTTGTAGAAAAGAGAGGCTATTCGGTAGTGCGTGAGTTGGTAGGACATGGCATTGGGCGCAACCTGCACGAATCGCCAGAAGTTCCCAACTTTGGCAAGCCGCGCAAGGGCGAAAAATTGCGAAACGGCTTGGTTTTAGCCATCGAGCCGATGGTCAATTTGGGAAGTCGTGCCATTGTGCAGGAGGCAGACGGCTGGACAATCCGCACTATGGACAAAAAGCCCTCGGCACACTACGAACATACCGTTGCTATTTTGAATGGCAAGCCTGAAATCTTGACCACTTTCAAATATATCGAGGAGGCGTTGGGGCTTGCCGTACTTAGTTCTACTAAGACAGCTTGAGAAGCGCACTCGCTCAAATCGGTTTTCTTGGATAAACCCTAAGTCTTGTTTTCTTTCAAATAGAGAATTTCGCTTTGAAAGAATCTCTTAAAAAGTAAAAACTTTATCGCAAATAGAGTTTTGCAAATCCAAAAAAAAAGACTACCTTTGCATTTCGTTTGAAATCAGACAGTTGGCGAAGTGATGTTGTGGAAACTAATTCCGTAATTTATCTAATCAAAAACTATTTACCATCTCTAACCTACCTTTATGCCCAAACAAGCTAATATCGAGCAAGACGGCGTTGTAACAGAAGCCTTATCCAATGCGATGTTTCGCGTAGAACTTCAAAGCGGACATCAAGTAATTGCACATATTGCAGGAAAAATGCGAATGAATTACATCAAAATCTTGCCGGGCGATAGAGTGAAATTGGAGATGTCGCCCTACGACCTGACACGCGGACGCATCGTCTATCGCTACAAGTAGCGAAAGAGTTGCGATTTGGCGTTTAAAGACGCGCTGCTCCCAACTTTCCCTGTGGGTGGTTTTGTCTAAGGTCTGTGGCGGCAAGCCTTCAGGTTTGTGAAGTTCTCAAACGTAAAGCCAAGCCAAGTCCTTCTTTTGTTCTCAATCGCAAAATCGAGAGTCTTCTCTCTAAAATTTCACTCCCATGAAAGTAAGAGCATCTGTAAAAAAACGCAGTGCGGATTGCAAGATTGTTCGCCGTAAAGGAAAAGTTTACGTCATCAACAAGAAAAATCCGCGATTCAAACAAAGACAAGGCTAATCCAACTCAATCTATAACTACACTATGGCAAGGATACAAGGGGTAGATATTCCCGACAAAAAACGTGGAGTCATTAGTTTGACTTACATCTATGGAATCGGTCCTACACGTGCAAGAACTATCTTGGAAAGCGTAGGCATTTCTGCTGATAAGCGTGCAGGGCAATGGACAGACGAAGAGGCACGCGCCATTCGCGAGTTTATCGCTCAAAACTACAAAACGGAAGGTGAATTGAAGTCGGAAGTGCAGCTCAACATCAAGCGTTTGATGGACATCGGCTGCTACCGTGGTCTTCGCCACCGTAAGGGTTTGCCTGTTCGCGGTCAGCGCACCCAAACCAACGCGCGTACCCGCAAAGGTAAGCGCAAAACAGTTGCCAACAAGAAAAAATAATAAGGGCAACTGACTTCTAATCCGAACCGTGTCCCTATCGAATTTTAAAAAACATGGCACAAAAAAGAAAAGATAAAGCTAAAAAGCGCGTCGTTAAAGTAGAAGCGACAGGGCAGGCACACATCAAAGCCTCCTTCAACAACATCATCGTTTCTATGACCAACGAGGCTGGACAGGTCATCACTTGGGCTTCGGCGGGTAAAATGAACTTTAAGGGTTCGAAGAAAAACACGCCCTATGCAGCTCAGGTTGCGGCAAAAGATTGCGCACAACGCGCTTTTGACTTAGGACTTCGCAAGGTAGATGTCTTCGTCAAAGGACCTGGTTCTGGTCGTGAGTCTGCGATTCGCGCTATTAGCGCGGTAGGCATTGAAATTGCCTCTATCAAAGATGTTACGCCACTACCTCACAACGGTTGCCGTCCACCCAAACGCCGTCGCGTTTAATCTCTTTCAGAAATGCTGAAACAGTTGTCGATTTCGCCCACTTGCTTGTATCTTTTTGATATAATATACTGGCTCGGCAATCTTACGCGCGAGCAGAGTGCAGGCTGTAAATCCACTGTTTAGATTTCGCCCTCTCTTATCTACCTGATTGGAGAGCGGTTTTCTCTCAAATTATTTGCATCAATCGCAAACCACAAGGCTCTGCACCGATACCCTTTCGGCAGGCAAGCCCCAAATTGTACGAAATTCTTATGGCAAGATATACAGGTCCTATTGATAAGATAGCACGCCGCTTCAACGAGGCTATCTTCGGTCCTAGTAAGGCTCTTAAGCGTAAGCCTTATGCGCCGGGTCAGCATGGCAAAGGTCGCCGTCGTAAGCCGTCCGACTATGCCGTCCAGCTCATGGAAAAACAAAAAGCCAAGCACACCTACGGGGTGTTAGAGCGTCAGTTCTCTAATCTTTTCAAGCGTGCTGCCAGCAAACAAGGTGCGACAGGTCATAACTTGATTAAGTTCTTGGAAGCGCGTCTTGACAACGTCGTTTATCGTTTAGGCATTGCACCTACACGCCGCGCTGCCCGTCAGCTCGTCAGTCACAAGCACATCACCGTCAATGGTGAGGTCGTCAATGTGCCTTCTTACGCATTGCGCCCTGGCGATATCGTGGGAGTTCGTGAGAAGTCTAAGTCCTTAGAAGTCATTTCTGAAAGCCTTTCTGGGCGTGCAGCCAACAAGTATTCTTGGTTGGAATGGGATAGCAACCAGTTGGCGGGTAAATTTATGAGCTATCCTGAACGCGAAGAAGTGCCTGAGAACATTCAAGAGCGTCTTATCGTAGAATTGTACTCTAAGTAAGCAGGCTTTTGGCAGGCTGCCTTAGCAAGTACGCTCCTGACCGCGGACGCAAGAAGGTCAGACACGCTTTTTTTCCTGCGTCCGCTTTATTTTGTATCTTTTCAATCTTTCTCTACATCATCAAAACCAACGGTTTTCAAACCCAAAGAAGGCAAACAATATGGCAGTTTTAGGATTTCAGATGCCCGAAAAGGTGGTAATGGAAAAAGCAGACGACTTCCACGGGCTATTCGAGTTTAAGCCGCTTGAACCCGGTTATGGGGTTACGATAGGAAATGCTCTGCGCCGCGTACTCTTGTCTTCGCTTGAAGGCTATGCCATCGTAGGCATACGAATCCCCTCTGTGTTACACGAATTTTCTACTATGGAAGGCGTAGTGGAAGACGTGAGTGAAATTATCCTCAACTTGAAAATGGTGTGTTTGAAGAGGAAAGTAGAAGAACCTACTTTGAAATTCTCGGCGCACGTCAAAGGAAAGAACGTCATCACAGCTGGCGATTTAGGGATTAACTCTTCCGATTTTACCATTCTGAATCCTGACTTGGTGATTTGCCATTTAGATGAATCGGTAGAGTTCGAGATTGACCTGTTTATTGATAGAGGCAAAGGATACGTTCCCGCAGAGGAAAACAAGCCCGCTACCGAAATGCCTATCGGTTATATTCCGATTGATGCCATCTACACGCCTATCAAAAACGTGCGTTATAGCATCGAAAATACGCGCGTAGAACAGCGCACCGACTATGAAAAGTTGCTCATCGAAATTAAAACTGATGGCTCTATTCACCCAGAGGAGGCACTTAAATCGGCTGCACACTTGCTCATCAAGCATCTCCTACTTATCTCCGACCAAAACATCACCCTCGATGAAGCCGAAAGAGAAGAGCAGGAAGCCGTAGATGAGGAAATGCTCTACATGCGTCGCTTGCTAAAATCCCCGCTTTCAGAGTTAGACCTTTCGGTACGCGCTTACAACTGCTTGAAGGCAGCCAACATCAAGACTTTGGGCGATTTGGTAAGTTTAGAGATTTCAGATATGATGAAATTTAGAAACTTCGGTAAAAAATCCCTCACCGAACTTGAACAACTCGTCAATGAGAAAGGACTTACTTTTGGCATGGACGTATCTAAGTATCGTTTAGACGAAGACTAATCTCTCACCCTCCGCAATTTGTAGTCAAATTGCACAACGAACTTCAAAATGAGACACGCAAGTAAAATCAATACACTCGGACGCACAGCCTCACATCGTAAGGCTTTGATGGCTAACATGGCATCGTCGCTCATTAAACATAAGCGCATCAAAACCACTTTGGCGAAAGCAAAAGCCTTGCGCAGCTATGTAGAGCCGATGCTTACACAAGCCAAAACCGACACCACAGCCGCAAGACGCTTAGTTTTTGCTAAGGTGCAAGACAAAGAAGTGGTCAAAATCCTTTTTGATGAGATTGCACAAAAAATTGCAGACCGTCCCGGTGGCTATACACGCATCTTGAAATTGGGACAGCGTGTAGGTGATGCTGCTGAAATCTGCTTCATCGAGCTTGTCGATTACAACGATTTGATGAAGAAAGGCGAAGGCAAAGCCACTAAAACGCGCCGCCGTCGCAAGAAAAAAGCAACCGACGCTGCACCTGAAAATACAGCTTCTGAAGCAACAGAAAACAGCACAGAGGAATAAGACCGAAAGCGGTACTTTTCTCTTGTTTTTCTACAAAAAGCCCTTCTTTTTGAAAAAGAAGGGCTTTTGTGTTGTCAGAGCCAAGCTACAGACGCGCCAGCAGGCTTTTCCTATAAAACTTCTTTACAAAACTTCCCTTTAAAATTTATCTTTTAATGAATTTTTTGAATGAAGTTTCGCCTTTTTGGGTTTGGGTTAGTCGGATTAGATACAAACCCGCAGGAAGAGAAGCGATATTGTGTTGCCAAGTCTGTTCGCCTGCCTCGAAGTGCCTTGTATCGGAGAAGCACTTTTTGCCCTCTGCCGTTAGAAATTCGAGGTATAGTAGGTCGTTTTGTGGCAAGTAGAAAGTTAGGGATAGTTCTTCTTGGGCAGGATTGGGGTATAAATTGGTTATCTGGAAGCTCTTTTTGAAGGCGTTTCGCAATAGGATAGTCTTCGAGTAGGTGAAGGTCTGATTTTGGTCTATTTGTTTGAGGCGGTAATAATTATCGCCTTCGAGGGGCTGATTGTCGGCAAATTGGTAGTATTGTTTGCTTTTGCCATTTTTACCTGCCTGAATCCTACCCAAATAAACGAAATTTTTGCCATCTGCACTACGCTCTACTTCAAAGGCTTCGCTCTGCCATTCCGATACCGTAACCCATTGGAGCAAATTTCGCTCGCCTTGTACTTGTCCCTTAAATTCCTGCATTTCCACAGGCAGTATGGTGCAGTCGAGGTCGGCAGTGCCGCCAAAGGAGAGATTGAAGCCGATGCCTGTGGTGCTAAAATTATTGATAAGAAGATAAAAGCGGTCGCCTGCTGTGGCGTTGATGTCTAAATTGAAAGGATTGCCTGCATTGGGACCTTCGGAATTGGTAGTGCCGCCCAAAGCAGTGCTTACGCCTGTGGTGCCGCCTGCGCCTACGCTGGAGCGTGCGTTGCAGGAAACGACTGTTCCGTTGGTAGCGACGTTGGTACAAAAGTCTGGATTATTGGCGCGATAAACGATAAAATCATAATCGTCGGCAGGGCTATTTTGTGAATCTATGACAAAGGAAAGTGTGCCAGTGGTTTGGGCTTCAAAATTTATCCATACCGATTGCGATTCCGAAAAAGTGCCAAAACAGTTATTGATAGGGTCTTGTGTTGCACCAAAACCAAAACTATTGGTATTAAAGGCGGCATCACTGCATAAGGGAATACTGACATTGCAGTCTGAATATTGCTGCTGCACACAAACGCCAAACGTACTTTGTCCCCCACCAAAATCCCAAATGCGCACGTAATAGACATCGCCGGGTATAAGGTTGTAATTGACAATCTGCGACATGCTGCCTTGTCCGTCATCGTCATCACATTCTACCGAATTAAGTGAGCCACAAGTGCCATCAGGCGCGTGATAGAGTTGCATGCCGCTATCGGTCATTGTGCCTGCTATTGTGCTAAGGGCAATATCGCCGCTGGCAGGAGCGGTAAATCTATACCACACATCTTCTGCGCCGTTTCCACTGGCACAGGAGGGTGCGCCGCCAAAGGCATTGCTGGCAGTAGCATTGACGGTAGTGCCATTGATAGGACTGCACTCAAATTCGCCTACGGTAAGCTCGATAGCCCCTGTACAGATGTCATTGACAGGGGGCGGCGGAGGGCTGGTTACACAGATATTGCCCGTCATGTTGTTATTTCCACCTGCTTCATATCGTATGATTCGGATAAAATAAGTTGTGCCGACGGTTGTGGCAATCGTTAGCGTTTCTGTTCCATTATTTCCAAGTGCATCTTCACAACCCAACTCGGTTAGGCTGCCACAACTGCCACTATAAACGGCAATGGCTACATCTCTATTTGTTGTGATGGTAATGGTAGAGCTTGTCCCGATGGCGGTGAAACTATGCCAACCGTCTTCGCGGTTATTGGCATTGCTGACGCAAGAGGCTGCTGAGATGGCATCACGTGTGAAAGTGGAAGGAATAGAATAGTTGCTATTATTACAACTGAAATTGGCTGTAATTGCCGTCGCATCTGCACAAGCGTCGCTTTGTGCCAATAAAGTGGTGTTGTTCCATAATAGAAAAAATCCTATCATAGATAAAAATAAAATATTTTTTTTCATAAGTTTCAATATTTGTTGAGCGTGAGATAAAAGTTTAGTGGCACTAAAATACGGAAAAAATGCTTTCCTTTTGAAAAAAGTGAGAAAAGAGTCAATTTTTTATTAGCTTATTACAAATGGAGTAGGCGAAAAGCAAAGAATGAAAACAATCAGCGCCAGCCAGCCCAAAAACTTGCGAAACGGAGAGAGCGGTGTTTTTTCGTCTAAGGCTTCGGGGTGCGCTGTGCCTAAAAATCTACCGATAATGAAGCCAAAGAGTAGCCAGCCTTGATAGCCCTCTACGGTAGGGAAGACGGTTTTGAGTACAAATTGAGTCGTGAAGATGGCAGTAGCTATGACAAGGGCAGTGAGGCGCGACTCGAAACTGCGTTCTAAGGTTGCATATAGGAAAAAGAGGTACAAAGCACCATAGAGAAGTAGGTCTTGATAGTTGTCTTGGATAGAAAAAAGCCCCAATCCTGCATATCCGATAAAAACGACAAAGATGATGCGCGAAATAGCCCCATGTCTTTTACTTCCCAAAAGCCCATACAAGACATGCCCTCCATCTAACTGTCCGATAGGCATCAGGTTAAGGGCTGTAAAGAAAAGGGCTAAATAACCTGCCAAAATCCAAGGATAGTGCATCAATTCGCTATTAGGAGGCAAATTTGTAGGGTCATTGATGAGGAATTGTTTGCAAAACTCGAAGAGTAGGTTTGTTCCCAACTCAATTTGCCCACTTAAACTGTACCCTCTTTTCACAAAATCTTCTTGGGCAGCATATACAAATTTGGTGTTGCCATGTTGTTCATAAAAGGCTTGCCATTGGGGGTGCGGCTTTTCTATCAAATAACTTTGAGGCGGAAAGGTTTGGAAGCCATAAATCAAGACCCCCAAAGCGACGACAAAGCCCGCCAAAGGACCTGCTATGCCCACATCAAAAAAGGCGGCACGAGTTTTTAAAGGCGATTTGATTTTGATAAATGCGCCCATTGTGCCGATAGTAGAGGGCATACCTAAAAAGCCCAACCATATTGGAATGTAGTAGGGCAAACTCACACGCAGGCGGTAGTGTAAGGCAGCGAAATAATGCCCAAATTCGTGAAAGGTGAGAATCCCTAAAAAAGGCACAGAATAGTACAAGCCATCTAACCAATGCGACCAACCCAAATTCCCTTGTACGATTGCTACCGAAAGAAAAGTATCGCTTTCTACCAAATTGAAAAAACTGTCGGCATAAATCCATTCTGCCCCTGCAAAAGTAGTGCTGATAAGTGTCAGAGAAAAGAGCAAAATTTGAAACAAGATTGTTTTCCAATTCGTGCGTGGCGCAGGCGAGGCAGGCGGATAAGAAAAAGAAGCGTGGTCATCAGACATAGCGCGGCAATAGAGGAGAAAGGTGAAATATAGGATTAAGAGATGCTCAAAAATAAGTCTTTTTTCTTATTTTTCCTACTTTCGCGCCGAAGCAAAAAGAGTAGGGAGCAATTTTAAAAGCGTTTTAAATTGCGTTTAAAGGGCAAAAAAAAGAGCCGAAATCGGATTTTATACAAACGCTTTCCCTTTTTTTTTGTTCTTTTGTAAAATTCCTGCCTTCCTTCTTCTGCCTTGTCTGATAACAAAATCGCCCTTGCCGAAAAGCCGCACATATCGCCTCCTATTTAAAAATGTAACAAAGTTATTGAGCAAAGCACCGACTTTGCTCCCACATGGCTTTGCCCTTTTTGCCAATGCCGACGAGCTTGCACCCCACATAGACGCAATCCTGCCCCATGCCGATGTCTTGCTTCCCCACTTAGACAAATTGCTGCCCTATAAAGAAACTTTACTTCCTTATATCGATAAGATTGCGCCCCAAGCTGCCATTTTGCTCCCCCATGCCGACGCGCTCCTGCCCAAGGCACATATCCTACTGCCCTATTTTGACCTGCTCATGCCTGTGGCTGAAAAGCTATTGCCCTATAAAAATATCATGCTTCCCTATGCCGAAGTTTTATTGCCTCATGCCGAAAAATTGCTCCCCCACATCGATATGCTGCTTCCCCATGCCCAAAGACTCCTGCCCCATGCAGAGGATATGTTACAAGATATTGACGTTTTGTTGAAGCACATAGACAAATTGTTGCCTTTCTACGATTGAAAAAAGCGCGAAAAAGGTTTTTCATGCCTTTTTTTGAAACATGGATACCACAAAAAAATCCGAACAAGAGGACGGCGAAAAAAACGACAATTCCGTATTTTATTTTAGAAAAAAACAGCGAAACCTTATTTTTTTGGGTGAAAACGACAAAAAGTGCCATTTCTATACAAGAAAATTCGCCAAGAGCCGATAAATAGACGGCGGAAAATTTGGAAAAGGGAATATTTTTTGCGAATTTTGAAATCAAAATACCCCAATTACGAAATCTTAACATCTGCCCAAGATATTTCCTCGCGTACCAAATTTTTACGTTATGAAACAAGAATACGACAATGAGTCGCTTTTAGATAAAAACAGTCTTTCGAAAGGCAAACTCTCTGAAAAAAGTTTGGAAGACCGCCTTTGGCTCGATTCCACACTAAGCCGTTTTGATGACATCTTGCGCATCAATTACGACAAATCAGTAGAAGTTTTTGCCGACATTGTTATTGCAGAGGCTTGTACGATAGTAGAAGCCATCAGCGGTTCTTTTTTTATTGTAGATGAAGACCAAGCCTTAGTGCGGGCAGTGGCAGGCTTCGGCACTACGGTAGAAACCATGGCACAGCGCGAATTTCGTATCGGCGCAGGCATCATAGGGCAGTGTGTCAAGTCTAAAACGACGCGCCTACTTACCGATATTCCGCCCCAAAATGTAGTAATTAAATCTTCCTTAGGCGATTTGAGTGCAGACTCGGTCGTGGTCATTCCCCTGATTTTCAACGAAAGAGTCTATGGCGTAATCGAAGTGGTAAGCCTCAAACGCTTTCCCTCCAAATATTTAGACTTTTTGGATAGACTTTGTAGAAATATCGCCTCTACCCTGCAAAGTATTCAGGCGAATGCACGCATGCGCAAACTCTTGATAGAATTGCAGGAACAGACTCAAAAACAAGCCTCACAAGAGGAGGAATTGCGTCAGAATTTAGAAGAATTAGAAGCCACACAAGAAGAATTACAACGCCAAAAATTACAAGTAGAGCAGCAGAGTGCTTTTTATACCACTATCTTCAAATACGCCCCCGTTCTTTTTATCACAACTGATGTCAAGGGTGTCATCACAGGTTTTAACCCTGCCGCCGAAGCCCTTTTAGGCTATGAAGCAGACGAGCTTATTGGCAAACAAACGCCTGCCCTTTTTCACGACATGGGAGAAGTGGCTGCCTATCAGCCTATTCTATCAAAGGAGTTAGGCTATGAAGTGCCGTTGGGTTTTGATGTTTTTGTAGAAAAATCCAAAAAGAGCCTGACCAATAGGCGCGAATGGACATACGTAGCCAAGAGCGGAGCGCGTTATACGGTAGAACTAAGCATCAACGCCATTTTTAATAGAAAAGGTGAAATAGAAGGCTATTTTGGCATTGCGCAAGATGTTACCGAGCGCAAAACCAATCAGCAGGAATTAGAAGCCCAAAAAGCGGCGATGCTTCGTACTATTGAGGAGTTGGAATCGGCA
Source organism: Hugenholtzia roseola DSM 9546 (assembly GCF_000422585.1). Classification (NCBI taxonomy): domain Bacteria; kingdom Pseudomonadati; phylum Bacteroidota; class Cytophagia; order Cytophagales; family Bernardetiaceae; genus Hugenholtzia; species Hugenholtzia roseola. Next base: position 108,573 of record NZ_KE383878.1, on the reverse strand, counting down.
CAAGACCAGATGCGTCAGCAGCAGGAAGCTCTCTTTGAAGTCAATGAAGAGGTGAATCGTGAAAAGGTACATTTCGAAAATGTTGTTTCTAACGTCAATGGCATGGTCTATACCTTCGAATTCGACCCCAAAACAGGTGCTACGGGCTTCCCTTATGCTTCCTCGAAGGCGAAAGACTTGTTCGGACTTACACCCGAAGAATTGAAGGCTCTTGGCTCGACAGGCATAGATGTCCACCCCGACGACCAAAAACGCTTCGAGCAAAGTGTGGCAGAATCGGCGCAAAGCATGAGTCCCTACAAAATCCGAATCCGTCTAAAAGCTGCCAACGGCAAATACGAGTGGTTTAGGGCAGAATCAAATCCTACCTTCACCGAGCGCGACACCATACTTTGGTACGGTTATATGCAAAATATTCAAGAGGAGGTAGAGCGCGAAAAAGTGTTCCAACAAAACGAAGAATTGCGAACCTTAGAAGAGGAATTGCGTCAGAATTTGGAAGAACTGCAAGCCAGTCAGGAATTGATAGAAAAGCAGAATCAGGAATTGAGCAGCCGCCAGACCCAACTGCAAACTTTCTTAGACGCTGCCGACGACCATTTCTTAGCCGTTGATAAGGATTTTAAAATCGTGATTGCCAATGATGCGCTTCGTCAGATGTACCGAAAAAGGGGAGTAGAAATTTTGATAGAAGAAACTCACATTTACGATTTGTTGCCCCAAGCCGAATGGGAATCGCACTACAAGCCGCTCTATGAGCGTGCCTTCAAAGGGGAGCGCGTGAGTTTTATGACCGAATTTGAGGGTGAGCATTTTAGTCTGACCTATGCCCCCTTGCGTAGCAGCCCAAAAAGCAAGCCTTATGCAGTGGCGGTGGCTTCCAAAAATGTTACACAAGTGGCGCAAGAAATCGAGCAGAAGAAGCGCGGCAAAAATAGATAGAGGGGCAGTCTTGTTTTCAACTTTTTTCTTTGGTCTTTATGAAATTACACCCAAAAACAAACGGGCAACCAGATAAGGGTAGAGAAAATAACGCATCTGCACTCGAAGAGCGCAGGTACGTTACTGATGCCATGCGCCATTTTCGCAACGTCATGTTGTGGGAAGATGAACAGACCGTAGGCTCTTGGGCAGACAAATTGCTTTCCGAACTCCTGCCTTTCGTGGAGGGTGCAATGGCAACGATGTATGGTTTCTACAAAGAAAAGTTGCGCCTTTTGGCTATCTTTGGGGCAGAAACCGACCAAGTGCGCCCCACCTACGACTCAAGCGAAGGACTCTTAGGCAAGGTTTTTTTGCATAGGCAGCCCCTTTTCCTAACGCGCACACAGCACGAACGCCTAACGCTCCCTTTTGGTACGGGCTTTCTAAAATCAGAGGCACTCCTGCTGCTACCACTTTCCTACAATAGCCGCTCGATTGGGGTCTTAGAAATTGTTTTTTTCAAAGAACCCAGCGAAGAGGTTGTTTTTTTGTTAGAAAAAATCGCGCGTGAGGCAGGCGGACACCTCAACGCACTTCTGAAAGAATTGGCATTGCGCGAAAGTATGCAGAAGACCAAAGAAAACGAGGAGCGTTTGAAGGTATTGGCAAAAGCCGCCACCGAAGGGATTATTTTTTTAGAGGGCAGACAAATTTCTGATGCCAATGATGCCTTTCTCAAAATGTTTGGTTATGTCTTGCAAGAGGTGATTGGCGAAGATTATGCGCGTTTCTTAGTGGCTGATTCTTGTCAATCTCTTTTCGAATTGGATAGCCAAACCATACCCAAAGAGTGCGTAGGGCGTTATGCCAATGGCACAAATTTTCCGATTGAAGTGCAGATGCGCAATCTTTTTTACCAAAAAAGAACCTATCGCGTCTTGACAGTACGCGACATTACCGAGAAAAAATTGGCAGAGGAAACCCTCAAAGATAGCCGAGAGAAGTTAGCCGAAGCCCAAAAAATTGTAGAACTGAGCAAAGAAATCGAGAAAAAGAACCGAAAAATTACCGATAGCATCAATTACGCCTACAAAATTCAGAACGCCATCTTGCCCAAAGAAGCCGACTTTGCGCGAATCTTACCACAATCTTTTGTCTATTATCAGTGCAAGGACATCGTATCGGGCGATTTTTATTGGCTTTCTGAAAATGAAAACCACATACACCTTGCCGCCGTCGATTGCACAGGGCATGGCGTACCCGGTGCTTTTATGTCTTTTATCGGACATTCGCTTCTCAATACGCTTATCAATGTGCGCCAAATTTCCGAACCTGCTCAAATTCTGACGCGCTTAGACAACAAAGTCATCAAGACCCTACGACAAGACGAGGATACCTCCATTCGCGATGGCATGGATTTGGGGCTAATTTGTATCGATAAAAAGACCCAAAAAATAACCTTTGCAGGCGCACACCGTCCGCTTTGGTTGGTCAGAAAGGGCAAATTAGAAGAATATCGCGGCACACGCGCTCCCATTGGCGGCGTATATAGCAAGCCCAAGACCTTCCAACAGGTAGAAATTGAGCCTCAAAAGGGGGACATGCTCTTTCTCTTTTCCGACGGCGCAACGGATTTGTTCAACCCCAAAGGCGAAAAATTTAAGACCAAACGCCTGCGACAACTGCTGGTAGAAGTTGCCAACTTGCCCCAAAATCAACAGGTCGAAACCATCAAGACCGCCTTTCAAGATTGGAGTCAGGGCGTAGAATTTATCGATGATGTCATTATTTTGGGCTTGCGCCTATAAAAAAATATAGGGCGGAACTTTTTTATTGTACTTTTGAGTTGAAAGGATTATATTTGATTTTTGATTCCTTCCCTTATTGATATGCAAAAAGGCTTAGTCCTACGCTCTACGGGGCTTTGGTATGATGTAGTTTCAGAAGATAACAAACGCTACAAGGCGCGGCTACGAGGCAAAATCCGCCTCCAAAACTTGAAAGTTACCAATCCGATTGCTGTCGGCGATTGGGTCTTTTTCGAAGAAGAAACCGCTACCGATACCAGCCAAATCCCTATCGCTTCTATTTTTGATATAGAAAAGCGTCAGAATTATATCATCAGACGCGCCCCCAAAAAAAACGTACATGGGCATATCATTGCTGCCAACCTCGACCAAGCTGCCTTAGTCATTACGTTGGCAATGCCGCGCACGTCGTCAGGATTTATTGATAGATTTTTGGTCAGTTGTGAAACTTTCCGTATCCCTGCCCTGCTCATTTTCAATAAAACCGACTTATTAAGTCCCGAAGAAGTACAAATTCAGGACAAAATTAGAGAAAAATACGAACAAATTGGCTACCCTACCTTAGCCGTTTCCGCCACCGAAGACCCCTCTTTGCAAGCCTTAGAAGCTGCGATTCAGGGCAAAACAACCCTTTTTTCAGGACACTCTGGCGTGGGGAAATCTACCCTTCTCAATCGCCTCGCCCCTCATCTAAATTTGAGAACCCAAGAAATTTCCGACTTTTCAGAAAAAGGCATGCACACCACTACTTTTGCCGAAATGTTCGAATTTCAGCCCCATACCTATCTTATCGATACGCCCGGTATCAAAGAGTTGGGGCTGATAGAAATTGGCGAAGACGAACTTTCTCACTATTTCCCCGAAATGCGCGAGCTTATTGGTGCGTGCAAGTTTCATAATTGCAGGCATCTGCACGAGCCAAAATGTGCCGTTAGGCAGGCAGTAGAAGAAGGCAAGATTGCCAAAAGCCGCTACAATAGTTATTTGAGTATGGTAGAAAACGACGACAATAGGCGATAAATTCTAAAAAAATAACAACCAAGTCATGAAAAAATACTTTTCTGTCTATCGTTCTTCCGCAGGTTCGGGAAAAACTTACACCCTAACCAAAGAGTATCTCAAATTAGCCTTAGCCGCCCCCGACCCCCAGTTGCAGGGGCAGTACGACCCCTACTATTACCGCCATATCCTGACCGTAACTTTTACAAAAGATGCCGCTGCCGAGATGAAAAGCCGCATTTTGAGTAAATTGGCTCTCTTTTCTGATGGCAAAGCCTATCAAAACGACCCTTTCTGTCAGGATATTTTGCGCGAGCTTCCTGCCCAATTTCCTCACCTCAACTTCCAAGAAGGCGAAATTCAGGCGCGTGCAGCTGCACTTTTTACCACAATCTTACATCACTATTCCGACTTTTCAGTCAGCACCATCGATTCCTTCAATAAGCGAATTGTGCAGGCGTTTTCAAAAGATTTAGACCTGCCCCAAAACTTTGAAATTGAGATGGATACCGAAACGGTCATCGAAGAAGCCGTACATAGATTGTTTCAAAAAGTAGGAACAAAAGGCGATAAACATCTAAACGAAATTCTGACAGAATTTGTACTTAAAAATGCCGAAGATGATAAAAGTTGGAACATCGAAGCGGCTTTGAAAGATTTTGCGCGAAACCTTTTCAAAGAAAATACACAAGATGCCATTCAGAAAATTTACCAACTTTCTAACACAGATTTAAAAAAAGTAAAAGCGCAATATTTAGAATTTATTGAAGAAGTAGAAACGCAACATTTCACCCAAATACAGGAAATCGCACAACAGTTGCTTGACGTTTTTGCTGCTAATAATTTAAAAACCGAATATTTTTATCATGGTTCAAATGGGATAACTACTTATTTAAGAAATCATACTAACTTTGACTATTTAAAAAATAATTCCTTTAATAACGAAAAATCAAAATCTTGCAATACTCATATTTCAGATAAAGGAATGAAACTAAAAAAATGGGCAGGTACAGGAAGAGATGTTCCCAATACTGCAATAGAGATAATAAAAGGCTTAACAGATGATATTGAGGCGGTTGTTGGGCAAATAGAGGCGATAAAGGACAGGTATCGGGGTGCATACATGGCAGCAGTACAGATGCGCAACCAGATTTATTTGATTATGACTTTGAAGCAAGTTAAGCAGGAGATGGAGTGGTTGAAGGAAAATAAAAATCAAGTATATTTGAGCGAATTTAACGAAAAAATAAATCAAATTGTAGAACAAGAACCTGTCCCCTACATCTATGAACGTGTGGGTGAGCGGTACAAACACATTCTTATCGACGAATTTCAGGACACTTCCATCAAACAGTGGCACAATTTTATTCCGCTTATCGCAAATAGTTTAGGATATGGTTTTTTTAATATGGTAGTGGGAGATGCCAAACAAGCCATTTATCGTTGGCGCGGTGGAGATGCGAGTATTATTGTACATTTGCCTCAATTGAGTAGCGTTCCCGAAGCCTCTATTTTAAAGGAACACGAAACTGTTTTCGAAGAGCAGCAGCAAAATCAGAACTTAAATACAAATAGGCGCAGTAAAAAAAATATAGTTGAATTTAATAACAATTTTTTTGAATATATAAAAAAGGCATTTACGCAGTCTAATCCCGACTTGCCCAAATTCTTTCGTGAGGTCGAGCAGCAGGCAGCAGGAAAAGAGGGCGGCGAAGTCGTAGTTTTTCGCATAGGGGGCGAAGAAAAACAAGACAAAAATGCAGGAAGAGAAGCTGTTTTTTCAAAAACCCTCGAAGTGGTAGAACGCCTCAACGGGCAAGGTTATGCCTTTGCTGATATTGCACTTTTGGTACGAAACAATGCAGAAGGAGCATTTTTGGCAGAAAAATTCATAGAAAAGGGCGTTCCTGTGATTTCAAGCGAGTCGCTTTTGCTTAACTCATCTTCTATTATTACTTTTCTTGTTTCTTTTTTTGAACTATTGAAAAACTTTCAGCAGCCTACTTTAAAGTTTCACCTTCTTAGTTTTTTAGAAAAACATTGCAAAGGCAAAACTGACATTCGCGGTCAGGACTACCTTGATTTTGCCGCGCCCTGCAACCAGAATGAAGAGCAGGCTTTGGAAGATTTTATATCCAAGCGTTATCAAAGGCGTTTTCATTTGGCATCTTTGCGTCATCTTTCGCTTTATGAGTTGGCAGAAGAATTGATTAGAATTTTTGATTTATTCAAAGCTCCAAATCAGCAACTCTACATTCAAAAATTCTTAGATGTCGTTTTTGATTTTATTCATAAAAAAAACGGAAATTTAGTAGATTTTCTGGAATATTGGCATCGTAAAAAGGATACACTTTCTATTTCGTCTGCGCCCGAAAGTCAGGCTATTCGCATTATGAGTATCCACAAGAGCAAGGGCTTGGAGTTTCCTGTAGTTATTTTGCCTTTTGCCGATTGGAGTATTCACCCCAAACCTAATAGCCCAATTTGGATAGAATGGGAAGAAAATAATATTACTTCAAAACTTTCTACGCTGCTTATCAATCCTAAAAAGGCGTTCCATGATACTGTTTTTCAGCCTTTTGTCGTAAAAGAATACCAAGAGGTATTTATCGATAACCTTAGTTTGCTTTATGTTGCCCTCACACGCCCGATTGATAAATTGTTTATTATTACTCCCTATAAAAAAATAACTAATAAAATAGGTTATGACGACATAAAAGATGTTAGTAGCTTACTTAATTTTTATATCGAGCGTCGAGATAATCTTGATAGAAACATAGGCAAAGAAGAAGTCGTCTTGGCTTCGGATACGAATAAGGGTGAAACTTTGAAAACTCATTTAAAAATTAGTAAAAAAGAACTAAAATTAGAAAAACTAATTAGCACCGAAGCGCGTCATAAAATTAAGGTACGAAAGAATAATTTGCGTTATGATGATAGCTATATCAAAGTAACAGACTTGTATTCTTCTAAAAAAGATGGCTTGCTTATGCACTATGCTTTTGAAAAAATCCAATACGCGCAGGAGGTAGAAAAGGCGGTAGAAGCCTTAGTAGATGAGGGTTATATTGCCAAAGAAGAGCAAAAAGATTTGATTTTTAAAATTAAAAGTGTGATAAGTTTGCCCCTTATCCGACAATATTACGACAGGTCTTATATTCAAAGGGTGCTAAATGAGCGGGAAATTCTTATCAAAGGCAGCAAGCGCGTAATGCGACCTGATAGGTTGGTCATTGGAAAAGATAGGCAGTTAGCCATTATTGACTACAAAACAGGTTTTCCAAATGAACAATATAAAGAACAAATTAGCCAATATGCTGCGGCACTTTCACACATGAATTTTACAAAAATTCGCAAATTTTTGGTTTATACCGAACAACTAAAAGTGGAAGAGGTAGAGTAAATAACTGTAAAAAGCGATAAAATCGGAATCGCGCTTGTTTTTTTCGCTAAAAACGCCTATTATTACGGCAGGCTTGATTTTATTTTTCACCTCTAAATTTTTGAACCTATGTCTTTTTTTTCTGATATTTTACAAAAAGTACGGCTTTTTTTTAATCAAAATGCTGAAACAACAAGTTTCGCTTCGGTAAAAAACCTAAGGAGCGAATTATTAGAAGCTGCCCAGCAAGCGGCTTCTGATGGGGTTATTACCCTACAAGAGATGCAAATGCTTTTAAGTTTGAAAGATAGATTAGGACTTTCCGAAGATGACTTAGAAGATGTCAAGTATGAAGTACTGACCCAACAGATAGAGCAGGTTTTAGAAGATGGAGTTGTTTCAGACGAAGAACTGACCTTTATAGAAGGTTTGTTTGAAGGTTTGCAATTAAGTGGTGAGGCAAAACGCGCTTTGGAGGTACAGCTCAAGCGTATTCATGCGCTGCATAGGGGCGAAATTTACGAGGAGGAAGACGATTTTTACGAAGAATACGATAACGATATTTATATAGAAAATGAACAAGATGATGAAATAAATGACGACTATTGGGGTGAAGACGACAACGAGGATACCGACTTGGCGGCGGCAGTTTTTGCGTTGTCGGAAGAGGAGATAGAGGATAATTTAGAAGATAGTTTGGAAAATAGTTCAGAAGATGAGTCAGAAGATGAGTCAGAAGAAGATTCGGAAGAAGAATCTGATGAGTCTTAATTTTTAGAAAATATTTTGCTTACTTTAAAAAGTAAAATTTTGTATATTCTCTTTTATGCAGTCAATGGTTTGGGCTTGGGGCATCTTACACGCTTGCTTGCGATAGCACGCGAATTGCGCAAAAAAGATCCTAACCTTACACCACTTTTTTTTGTTTCTTCGGAAGCGGCGCAAGTGGTATATCAGGAAGGTTTTGCTTGCTATAAAGTTCCAAGCAAGACTTCGGCGCAGCTTGTAGGGTTGAGCCGTAAAAAACTAACGCAATCTTACTTACAAATCTTACATGCCCTTATCGGAATTTATCAGCCAAAAGCAATTGTGGTGGATACTTTTCCGTTGGGGGCTTTGCAGGAATTAGGTGGCATCTTGGGTGCAAATTTGGGCATGAAAAAAGTTTTCATTCATAGAGAACAAAAAAATCTAACCCTTCAAAAAATTCAAATCCAGAATTTTTATGATTTAATTATTGCACCTCATAGGGAAAATACGGCTCAAATTCCTGTTCCTGATTCGAAAAAATTGTGTTGGGCGGGTGAGATTCTGATTCGAAATACTGCCGAACTTCTGCCAAGAGAGGAGGCGCGTAAGATAATAGGGGTTTTGGCACAAAAAAAGTTACTTTTTGTAAACTTAGGCGGCGGTGGTGATAAAACAACGCTTGAAAATTACGAAATTATTTTTGAAAAGATATTAGATTTTAAAAAGAAAAATAAAAACTTAATATTTGATATTTTCTTCCCACAAGCCCCGCTCTCTATGCGTGGCACTACTTCGCTTTCTATGGCAGCAGCGGCTTTGGAGGCAGAAGGCATTTCTATTTTTCAGAAAGAATATTATCCAATTGCTGAACTAATGCTTGCCTTTGATGGGGCTATTAGTGCAGCGGGCTATAATACTTTTCACGAACTTTTGCAGGCGCAAGTGCCTACTCTTTTTTTGCCCAAAGCACGCGGCTACGACGACCAAATGGCACGCGCTCAAAAAGCAGCAACGGCAGGGGCTGCCTTTTTTGTGCTTGAAAATGAATTGGTTACCTCGAAAGATTGGGTAGAAAAGTTGGGTGCAGAATTATTTGGTACAAAAAAAATATTAGATAAAAACAAAATGGCAGAATTGGTAGCTTTAAATGGTGCGCAAAAGGCTGCCCACGCGATTTTGGGATTATTGAACTAATAAATCTTACTATCTCACACAAAAATATAAAACGTTATGCTTCCGACCTATCACAATTCCCAAGTTTGGACAATAGACAATTTTTTGTCGCCAAAAACCTGTGAAGACCTTATTCTTTTTAGCGAGCAGCAAGGCTATCAGGAGGCAACTGTCGGTTTGGCAAGTGGCGAAAAAATGATAAAAAACATTCGAAATAATGATAGATTAGTTTATCAAGATGAAAATTTAGCAAAACAATTTTGGCTAAAATTAAAAGATTTTTGTCCTCCGACGATTGAAAATAGCAGTGCCGTAGGGCTAAACGAGCAGTTTCGTTTTTATAGGTATGAGCCAATGCAGCGTTTCAAAAGGCATATTGATGGGCGTTTTAGACGCAATGAAATAGAAGAAAGTAGAATTACTTTTATGATTTATTTAAACCAAGATTTTACGGGTGGTGAAACTAAATTTGATAACTTCACCATTCGCCCTCAAACGGGAATGGCACTCTGTTTTATTCACGAGCAAAAGCACGAGGGCGTGTCTGTCATTGAAGGTACAAAATATGTTTTGCGCAGTGATGTGATGTATCGGGTGGTGAGTGATAAGACGATAGCTTAAATAACAAAAAAGCCCCTTTTGCAAGGGGCTTTTTTGGGGTTTAGTTTAGTAGTTCGTAGATGCCTGCAATGCCCTGTCCGCCGCCGATACAGGCAGTAACCATGCCGTATTTTTGGTTGCGGAGGCGCATTTCGTTGAGAAGCTGAACGGAAAGTTTCGCGCCTGTGCAGCCTAAGGGGTGTCCTAAGGCAATCGCTCCACCGTTAGGATTGACGATATTGGGGTCTAAGCCCAACTCTTGGATAACGGCTAAGGCTTGTACGGCAAAGGCTTCGTTAAGCTCAACTTGCTGAATATCAGAAAGTTGTAAGCCTGCCTGCTTCAAGGCTTTTGGCACAGCCGCCACAGGACCGATACCCATAATGCGCGGGTCTACGCCTGCCGAAGTGTAAGACATCAGACGCGCAATAGGTTTCAGACCCAATTCATTGACCATCTTTTCAGACATAAGCATCACAAAGGCTGCCCCGTCGGAGGTCTGTGAGGCATTGCCTGCCGTAACCGTTCCGTCGGCGGCAAAGGCTGGACGCAAGCCCGCAAGTGCCTCTACGGTGGTATCGCCACGCGGTCCTTCGTCGGTATCAACGACAAACTTCTTGCTTATTTTTTTATCGTTTTGCACAAAAATTTCTTCTACTTCGATAGGCACAATCTGGTCTTTAAATTTACCCGTTTCTATTGCCTTAATCGCTTTTTGGTGCGAATGGTAGGCAAATTCGTCTTGTGCTGCCCTGCCAATTTTGTACTGACGCGCAATCTCTTCTGCCGTCAGACCCATAGAGAGCATATATTCAGGATTTTTGCTCACCAAATTCCAATTCAAAGACGGACGGTAGCCCATCATAGGCAGAAACGACATGGACTCTGTTCCCCCTGCAATGATACAGTCGGCTGTGCCTGCGTGAATACGCGAAGCGGCAATGCCTATCGCCTCCAAACCAGAGCCACAGTAGCGATTCAAGACCATACCGGGTACGTTTAGGGGCAGTGAAAGAAGCGAAATAATGCGCCCCATCTGCATGCCCTGTTCGCCTTCGGGAATGGCATTGCCTACGATAAGGTCATCTACTTTTTCAGCCTCGAAATTGGGAATAGATTGTACCAAATGTTTGATAACTTCGGCAGCCAAATCATCAGGACGATAATTTTTAAAGCCCCCTCTTTTGGCTTTGGCTACGGCGGTACGATAGCCTGCGACAATATATGCGTTCATAGTATAAAGTTCGTTTTGGGTAGAAAGGAAAGAATGAATCAACTCCACGCCAAGCCCCTCACCTGATAGCGAGGGACTTTTTTCGGTCTTGGCTTTTTTATATTTGTATAAAAAAGTCTTTTGGCTTTCGAACCTTCTCTAAAAGGAAGGGCGGCGTGAGTTGCATTTGAAATAAAAACTAACCTCGCCAAGGGCTTGCTTCTCGCCAAAGGTTAGTTTCTCAAAGGCTTGCCTTTGAATAGAATACTTTGAATACGCTCCAAAGTCTTAGGTTCGGCAGTAAGCGAAAGGAAGGCTTCGCGCTCTAAGTCGAGTAGGTATTGTTCGGAAACATAGGCACTGCCCGAAAGGTCGCCGCCACAGATGACGTAGGCTAACTTTTTGGCAATCTTGATGTCGTGTTCGGTGGCGTAATGTCCGTAAAGCATACCCACTGCGCCTGCGGTGAAGGTAGCCAAGGCAGAGCGTCCTTCTACGAAAATATCGGTGCGCTGTACGGGCTGCGTGTAGCCTGCTTCGTAAAGCTCGATGGCGGCTTGTTTGGCATCAGCTAAAAGGCGTGAGCGATTGTATGTAACACTGTCCGATTTGCGCAGATAGCCCATTTCGCGTGCTTCTTCGGCAGAGGTAGCGACTTTGGCAGTGGCGATGTTCATAAAAATTTGCTGCAAACGGTTGATTTTAGGGTCGCCTTCTACAAAGCTATCCGCTGTACGCAAGACCATTTCTTTCGTACCGCCGCCCGCAGGAATCAGACCTACGCCTACTTCTACCAAGCCTACATAACTTTCGGCATGTGCCTGCACATGGTCGGCATGTAGGATAGATTCGCAGCCGCCGCCCAAGACCAAGCCCGCAGGCGCAGTAACGACGGGAATGGCAGAGTAGCGAATACGCATCATCGCATTTTGGAATTGGCGAATCATCATCTCTACTTCGTCATATTCCTGCTCCAAAGCGTACATGTAGAGCATCGCCAAATTTGCCCCTGCTGAATAGTTGGGTGCATCATTGCCGATAACCAAGCCACGAAAATCTTTTTCTGCCAGATTGATAGCCGTATGAATACCCTCGATGACTTCTGCACCGATGGCGTTCATTTTGGTATGAAACTCCAAGCCCAAGATACCATCGCCTAAGTCGTGAACGGTAGTGCCGTCGTTGCCCCACACTTTGTTGGTTTTGCGAAGTGCATCTAAGATGATGAAGTCTTCCGTTCCTGCAATGTTTTGGTAGGATTTGGTATTGATGTCGTAATACTGCTTTTTGCCGTTTTCGGTGCGATAGAAGGTATCGCAACCTGCTGCAATCATTTCTTCTACCCAAGCGGCTACTGTTAAGCCTGCCTCCTTGATTTTGGCGGCTGTCTGTGCTACGCCCAAAGTGTCCCAGATTTCGAAAGCACCAATTTCCCAACCGAAACCTGCACAAACGGCTTTATCGATTTGATAAAGGTGGTCTGCAATTTCGGGAACGCGATTCGAAACATAGGCAAAGACCTCATAAAAAGTGGTGCGGAAAAATTCGCCGTATTTGCTTTCATCTTTGATAAGAATGGGAAAGCGTTTTTTCAAATCATCTTCATCTTTGAGCTTGCCAAAAAGTTTGATGTCGGCTTTTTCGGCGGCTTTGTACTCGTAAGTAGTCAGGTCGAGTTCTAAGATGTCGCTTTTGCCACTATCAGATTTTACTTTTTTGTAGTAGCCTTGTTTGGTTTTATCGCCAAACCAGCCTCTTTTTTCGAGTTCGGATACAATGGCAGGCAGGGCAAACTTGTGTTTTTGTTCGTCGTTGGGCAAATTATCAGCCAGTCCTTTGGCTACTTTAATGGTCGTATCCAAACCTACTACGTCTAAGGTGCGGAAGGTGGCAGATTTGGCGCGTCCGATAATCGTACCTGTGAGTTTATCTACTTCGCCTACGGTCAAGCCATATTTTTCTACGGCATGTAGCGTCGACATAATCGCAAAAACCCCTACGCGGTTTGCAATAAAGGCAGGCGTATCTTTACACAAAACGGTTTCTTTGCCTAAGTACAAATCGCCATAGTGGAGCAAAAACTTCACAATTTCGGGGTCAGTCTTTGCCGAAGGGATAATCTCTAAAAGGCGCAGGTAGCGGGGCGGATTGAAAAAGTGCATGCCGCAGAAATGCTTTTGGAAGGCTTCGCTTCTGCCTGCAATGAGCATATTCATGGGAATACCCGAAGTATTCGAAGCCACGATAGCGTCCGCGCGACGGTACTTTTCTACACGCTCAAAAAGTTGTTGTTTGATGTCCAATCGCTCGATGACCGCCTCTAAGATAAGGTCGCAATCGGCTATCCATTCTAAGTTATCGGTCAGATTGCCTGTCTTGATGAGCTTGGCAGAGCCAGCGTGATAGAGCGGTGCAGGTTTAGATTTGATGGCTTCGGTCAGAAACTTATTCACTAAGGCATTGCGGGCGGCGGCGTTGTTTTGGTCGGCTTCTTTCAAATCGAAAGGCACAATATCCAAAAGAACCACCTCGCAACCGATATTGGCGAAGTGGCAGGCGATGCGCGAACCCATCACGCCTGAACCCAAAATCGCAACTTTGCGGATATGGCGTTGTGCGGCTTTCTTTTCTACCGCCGTAGCAGTGGCTGTATTGCTCATGAGAAGGTGTGCGTTTATATGTGATATAAAATAAAAGTTGCTTTTGAATGACCCTAACACAAAACAGAGGCGATAGGTAGGGTCTGTTTCCACAAAGATAGTGAAAATATGTTATGCACGCATAACATTTTGACAAAAAAAACGACTTTGCACCAAGATTAAAGATTTTTTAACAGTCTTGGGTCTGGAAACTACCTAAAAATAGCGTTTTGAGGGTGAAAAACCAAACGCCTCCCAAAACTCTGTTTCGGAAGGCGTTTTATTTTAGAGTGCCATCGGTACTTCCATCAGCAAGATATGGCTATCGGCAAGGGCTTTAAATTCGAGTGGGGTTTGCGTCGTTTCCCAAAAGCCTGCGCCGTCGCGCTTGTGCAGGTCAAGGGTTTGGTCTTGCGCCTTTACCTGCATCTGCCCTTCTATCAAAAAGGCATACAAACCGTTGTTTGCAGGGTCTTTGAGGGTATAAGAAAAGTTTGTACCTACATTAAATTTTCCGAGATGAAAGTAGGCATTTTGATAAATCCACACGCCTTCGTCTTTTTCTGACGGCGAGAGAATTTGATTGAGTTGGTTGTGCAAAAGTTTTTCACCAAAAGAAATTTGCTGGTAGCGCGGTGCTACATTGCGCTGATTGGGAAAGAGCCATATTTGCAACAAGTTACATTCTTTATCGGGATAATGATTAAATTCGCTATGATAAACTCCCGTACCCGCGCTCATCACCTGCACGTCGCCTGCATGGATAACGGAGGCATTGCCCATGCTATCCTTGTGCGCCAAAGCCCCTTTGAGCGGTATGGTAATGATTTCCATGTTGTCGTGTGGGTGCGTACCGAAGCCGCCCCCCCCTGCAATGAGGTCGTCATTGAGGACACGCAAGACCCCAAAGTGCATACGTGAAGGGTCGCGATAAGAAGCAAAACTAAACGTATGATTGGCTTGCAGCCAGCCATGATTGGCACTGCCGCGCGTCTGTGCTTTGTGAAGTAGAGTCTGCATAAGGTTGAGGATTTGAAAGCGAAAGATGAACTGAAAGTGAAAAGTAGGTTTTAATTTATACCATTGTACCTACACCTATTTCTATAACGAAAAAGAAGAAAAAAAGTTGCCTTTTGCAGTCCGCCCCCACGATTGAAATTGGAATCGGGGGGGAGTTGTTAAAAGATTTATTAAATTAAATCTGTCAAGATTAACTTGCTACGGAGAAGGTCGCGCGTTTCCACTGTTCCAATTTTGGGTTCATGAGCGCAAACCAAAGGGGAGGAACAAGGGCAATGAGTATCATGGTCGGATAGCCAAAAGGAAGCTGTGGGCTTTCTTCGAAATGGCGCAAGACCTGATAACGGCGGTGCGCAAAGGCATGATGGTCGGAATGGCGTTGGAGTTGGAAGAGGAAAAAGTTGCTAAAAAGGTCGCTTGCGTTCCAAGAGTGGAGCGGCGTAACGCGCTCATATCGCCCTTCGGCAAGGGCTTTGCGCTGCATGCCGTAATGCTCGATATAATTTACCAATTCCAAAAGAGAAAAAGAAAGAATACTTTGTACGACAAAAAATAGGGGTACTTGCCACACATTTTCTCCACTTATCCAAGAAAAAATGGCATATAAAGAAGCCGCTAAAAGCAAAGGCAAGATGGTATAATAGAGCATTTGGTTGCGGTAGAAAGGCAATTTGGCGCGAGCAAGGCGGTCATTTTCTATCTTCCAAGCACTTCGGTAGCCACCTACTACACTTCTTAGCCAAAAGGCATAGACTGTTTCATCTTTTCTACTGCTGGCAGGGTCTAATGGTGTTGCGACATGAACGTGATGCCCTTTGTTGTGTTCTATAAAAAAGTGCATATAAGATACCGATAGAAGCAAAATCTGACTATAAAACTGTTCTATTTTTGTGTTTTTATGACCTAATTCGTGTGCAACCGTAATGCCAATTCCGCCCATTACGCAGGCGATACCCAGCGTAAAACCTACTAAATGGAGTGGCTGCCAAGTGCCGAAGGCAATGACATAGCATGCCCAAAAGAGCATTGCCCACTGGACATAGACCCAGATAAAGGTAATAAAACGGTAGTATTTTTGTTCGGAAAATTGTTTTTCTTGTTCTTTTTCCACATTTTGAGTATCTTTCCCGATGAGGTAGTCGAAAAGCGGAATCAGAACAAAGACAAAAAAGACAGTAAGCCAATTCGCTGCGCCGCCTACGTAGTAGCCCAAAATAGAGAAAAGGGGCAGCAGGAAAGCCAAGAAAAATCCTATTTTTTTAAGAAAATTACCCATACCATTTTACTTATTTAGAAAGTGTCTGCCTTTGGAAAGAAAAAGAGTTGGGCTAAATTAGACAAAAAATAGCAAAAAGTCAAGATTTTATGCGGCAGAAGGCAGTTAGAGCAGCTTTTTTTTCTGCATAAAGTTGCGAAGGGTTGTTAAATCTTCGGCAGTAGCGAAGGATTTTTTCGGGACAAGGTAGGCTAAATGGCGATTCTGATAAATCATAAACCATTCGCTAAATTCGCGCACCTTATAGACGCGCTCCCAAAAGAGGGTTACGTGCAAATCTTTACTATCTATCTGAATTTTATCCTGAAAAAATTGATATTGGGTAGGCTCTGCCAAAGATTTGTTTTCGGCAAAATAGCTTTTGGTGCGCAAATACGTGAGCAGGGGCAAGACAATAAAAAGAAAGACCAACAGACCTATGCCCGCTGTTTCTTTCCAACCCCAAGCAAACTCCTGATTTTCAAGGATTTCTTCTATGAGCATGCCCAAAAGGACAAAGGAAAGCAAGACACTTGTCCAGACCAAACGACTGCGCAAGAGGATAGAAAAATTAAGACGCAGGTATTCTGAAAACTGCATCTGTACCAAAAGCGAGATAGGTTTTGTCATGAGTTGGTCTTTACTAAGTTTGGGCTAAATTGGGGCTAAATTGGGGCTAAGTTGGTCTTTTTAGATAGGAAATCGCAATCGCAGAGGCAAAATTAGAGCTTTTTGATTTTGATATTGGCATATCCGAACAAAATACTCATAAAAGGGCTGATGATATTGAAGAAACAATAAGGGGCAAAAGCCAAAACTTCTACTTTTAGCACCCCTGCTTGCGTTGCTCCACAGGTATTCCAAGGGATAAGTACCGAAGTTACCGTTCCTGCATCTTCCAAACTGCGACTTAGATTTTCGGGGGCTAATCCTTTTTTGCGAAACGCCTCTGCGTACATTTTGCCCGGCACGACGACGGCTAAATATTGGTCGGAAGCTGTCAGATTGAAAACGACGCAAGTCCCTACGGTGGCGGCAATCATCGAGCCTGTGCTATGGGCTAAGGCAATAACGGCGCGGCTGATGCGTTCGAGCATGCCCGTTGCTTCCATCACGCCCCCAAAAATCATAGCGCAAAGAATCAGCCAAATTGTGTTGAGCATGCCCTTCATGCCGCCTGTACTCAAAAGTTCATTGACGGTGGCATGGTCGGTAGAAAGTGAAATGTCGCCATAAATCGCCTTCATCACGCCGATATAAAAAGCCCAATCTTGGGCAGCCGCCACTTCGCGGACAATTTCGGGTTGAAAAAGCACCGCCGCCAAGCCGCCCAATATCGTACCCAAAAGGAGCGCGGGCAGGGCAGGCACTTTGCGCACTATCAAGACCACGACAGCAAGCGGCACAAGAAAGAGCCAACCTGTGATATTAAATTTGGCTGCTATTGCCTTTTGGATAGCGGCAATTTCGGTAGGGGTAGCGTTGCTTTCTATATTCAGACCCAAAATAAGAAAAATCAATAAGGTAAGTAAAATAGAAGGAATCGTAGTCCAAGCCATGTAGCGAATATGCGTGAAAAGGTCTGTGCCTGCCATAGCAGGAGCGAGGTTTGTTGTGTCGGAAAGTGGCGACATCTTATCGCCAAAATAAGCACCTGAAATAATCGCACCCGCGACCATGCCTTCTTCTATGCCCAAAATTTTGCCGATACCCAAAAGGGCAATTCCCAAAGTAGCGACCGTAGACCAAGAGCTACCCGTGGCGACAGAAACTACTGCACAGACGATTACAGAGGCAACTAAAAAAATCTTAGGGCTTAAAATCTCTAAGCCGTAGTAAATCAGGGCAGGTACAATGCCACTAAGCATCCACGTGCCTGCCAGTGAGCCGATAAAAAGCAAAATCAAGACCGCAGGCAGGGCAGAATTGACGCTATTGGTAATGCCTTCCATTATATCCGACCAAGAAAGACGCAAATACCACGCGCCTAAGCCTGCCACTGCCCCTGCTATCAGCAGGGCGATTTGGTTTGCACCCGAAGTAGCATTATCGCCAAAGACAATCACATTTAGGGTCAGAAAAAATATCAAGACCACAATCGGCAAAAGCGATAAGCCAAGCGAAGGACGGGGAGCAGTTTTAGGCGCGTTAGCGGACGAAGAGGGCGCAGTATCGGCAAAATCTGTCATAGTGGGGTGCAAAAGATGGAGGGTAGGTTCTAAAAAGTGCAAAAATTCGCCTTGCAAGGTAAGCAAAAAAAATAAAACCGCATCTTTTCCAAAGCCTTGTTTAGGGGAAAATCCGAATCCGCAACTAATTTTTTGCTCAACATACGCCAAAACTCGTTATTTTTGGCTTTACAAAATCTCTCACCTTTTTTCTTTCTGATATGACCTTACAAGAAGCCCAACAAATCGTCGACGACTGGATTCAGAAAGTAGGCGTGCGCTATTTCAACGAACTAACCAATACGGCAATCCTTATGGAAGAAGTGGGCGAGGTAGCACGCATCATGGCACGCCAATACGGAGAGCAGTCTTTCAAAGAAAGCGATAAAACGGTGCATCTGGCAGATGAAATGGCAGATGTCCTTTTTGTTTTGATTTGCTTGGCAAACCAAACGGGAGTCAATCTTGAAGAGGCACTTCGCCAAAATTTGGCGAAAAAGACCCTACGTGATGCCCAACGACATCAGAACAACGAAAAACTCAAATCTTAAACCATACAATCCCTATAATTTGCACTAAATTTGCCCCTGCCCACGACAAAGCCGCAAATTATTTTATTTTTGCACTCCGCTCTCCATTTCGAAATCTCCAAACTTATAGCTCTATGAATTGCCTTGTTGTAGATGATGACGAATTTCACCGCAATATCGTCAAGCACTTTGTCAGCAAAACCGACGGCTTGGTCTTAGTAGGCGAAACCGACAATGCCGCCGATGCCTTCAATCTCATCAAATCCAAAGAAATCGACATCGTCTTTTTAGATGTAGAAATGCCTGAAATGACAGGGTTAGATTTGATGAAGGTCTTAGATGATGCCCCCCAAATTATCCTCGTTACTTCGCGCGACAACTACGCCGTAGAAGCCTTTGAGTATAGCGTTACCGACTATTTGGTTAAGCCCATCAACTACTCGCGCTTTCTCAAAGCCGTCAATAAAGCCGAATCGAACCTCAAAGCCGCCAACGTAACGGTAGAAAACCAAGATGAAGTCTTTGTAAAGGCTGACAACAAAATTGTGAAGTTGCGTTTTAGCGAAATTCACTTTATTGAAGCCCTTTCCGACTATGTCATCATCAATACCGCCCAGAAAAAGTACATTATTCATTCTACGATGAAAGGGTTAGAAAAAAAGCTCCCCGAATCTACTTTTATCCGCGTGCATCGTTCTTATATCGTCAATTTCAACCGCATAGAGAGCATCGAAGACCTCAATGTGGTAATGCCCACCAAGACCATTCCCATAGGAGCTTCTTACAAAAATAAGTTTATGCAAAAACTTAATCTTTTGTAGTGCTTTGGCGGCTACTGCCTTTTTCGCCTTTTCAAAGGCTTTGTTTTCTGGTCTTATTTTCTTGTCCTGATACCTTGTTTGGGTGCTTAAAATGATGCAAAAAATGCTAAAAACTTACCTCTTCCTTTGCTCTTGCTTTGTCTTTGCAGCCTTGCTTTCGGTACAAACCCTTTGGGCGCAAAAACCCAAGCACCAACTTTTCTACACCGACGGCAATCTCAAAGCCGAAGGGCATTTACAAGAAGGAAAAAAACAAGGTTACTGGTTTTTTTACTATCCCACAGGAAAGGTCATGGCGTTTGAAAACTATGAAGAAGGTAAATTAGAAGGAATAGCGAAATATTACGATTCGCAGGGAATTTTAGAAAGAAAAGAGTTTTGGCAGCAAGGTGTCCGTCAAGACTCTGCCTTTCTTTTCTATCCCGATGGAAAAGTAAAGCAAAAGGGAAAGTATCAAGACGACCTCTACCAAGGCGAATGGCTGCATTTTTTCCCCGACGGCAATTTGCAGCAGCGCGTACAGTACCAAGCAGGCGTGTTAGAGGGCGAGTATTTGCGCTACCAAAGTCCTGACAAACTTTTAGAAAAAGGCAACTATCGAGCAGGAAAAGAAAATGGCTATTGGATTTTTTATGATGAAAATGGAAATCCTTTTTTAGAAGGCAACTACCAAAATGGACAAAAAGTCGGTGAATGGTACATCTATAAAAAGGGCAAGAAAAAGGTAGCCAAAAAGAAAGATTTAGAATAAAGATATAAAAAAGAAACAAAAATGAATAGATTCGCCTTTGCCTATCGTCAGATTCGTTATCGCAAGTTGCAAGTCTTGCTTAGTTTGTTGCTCTTTGCCCTTTCTGCGAGCCTTATTGCGATAGTTTTATTGCTACAAAAGCAAGCCGACGAACAACTCACCCTACAAGCCAAAGGCATCAATTTGGTAGTGGGGGCAAAGGGGTCGCCCCTGCAAATTGTGCTATCGACGCTCTACCACCTCGATAATCCGACAGGAAATATTAAAAAATCAGAACTTGCTTTTATAGAAAAACACCCTTTGGTAGCCAAAACGATTCCTTTACTTTTGGGCGATAACTATAAAGGTTTCAGAATTGTAGGGACAAATCAGGCATATTACGACCACTATCAACTTGAAATAAAAGAAGGCGCGTATCCAAAAAATGAAATGGAAGCTATTGTAGGTGCAAAGGTAGCTTCAAAACTAAACTTAAAAATAGGCGATACTTTCGCCAGCACGCATGGGATTCAAGCCGAAATAGAAGAAGGGCATCTGCATGAAGATAGTTTTAAAGTGGTAGGAATTTTAAAGGAAAGCACCTACACCTTAGACCACCTCATTTTTACGAAAATAGAAAGTTATTGGCATTTGCATCAATCTCATCACAACCTCCTACACGACCACCCAGAAGACGACAAAAAAATAGAACAAGTCACTGATAACAAAGAAGATAGCACTACAAATTCTATTGCCTCCCTCAAACAACCAGAGGGCGAATACACTGCCCTTTTGGTGCAATACAAAGGGGCGGCGGGCTTTATGTTGCCACGCCAAATTCAAGAAAATTCTGCCCTACAAGCTGCCGTACCTGCCCAAGAGTTGCAGCGGCTTTTGCTGCTTACGGGAGGCGCAAGTCGGGGTTTGCAGGCTTTGGCTGCCCTGATTTTGGTAGTTTCGGCTTTGAGTTTGCTGATTGCCCTGCTTTCGGCTTTGCGCCTTCGCACCTACGAAATGGCAATTTTGCGCTCTTGGGGTGCAAATAAATTCTATCTTTTCTCGCTTATTTGCATAGAAAGTTTGTTTATTGCTTTATTCGGAACGGCTATTGGCTTGCTTTCCGCACATGGCTTGCTCTTTTTAGCCCCTTTTTTATACCCTGAAAACAAAAGTTTTGCTTTGGCTGCCGATATGTTTTTGGTAGAAGAACTTTATCTTTTTGGCTTGGCGGCGGCGATTGCACTTTTGGCGGCGGCTTACCCTGCTTGGAAGGCAGCTCAAACTGATTTACATACTACTTTGAAAAAATTGCCCTAAAACCGTATCAATTCTTATGTTTATTCGCCCTAAAATTACCATTGTTACGGTCTGTTACAATGCGGCTCCACTTTTGGAAAAAACGATAGAAAGCGTCCTTTCACAGCGTTACCCTCATATAGAATATTTGATTATTGATGGAAATTCTACTGATAACACAAAAAAAATTGTAGAAAAATACCAAAAAAAAATTGACCTTTTTATTAGCGAACCTGATAAAGGTATTTATGATGCCATGAACAAGGGGATACGATTGGCAAAAGGTGAGTATATAAATTTTATGAACGCAGGTGATTTTTTTTACGATAAAGATACACTTTTAAATGCAATTAAGAAAGCTCCCCCACAGGCAGCGATGATAGTGGGCGACGTGCAGGTCTTGAATGGTACTTATAGCGAAATTCACCAAGTAGAGGATTTGAATACCGATTGGCGAGGACTTAAATTTTGCCATCAAAGTTTGCTTTTAAAAACAGAATTAGCTAAAAAGCAGCTTTTTTCAGGAAAATATGTAACTTCTGATTTCGAGCAAGTGTATGAAATTATACAAAAACACAAAAAAATAAACCCTACTACGCCTTTCCCCATTTTTTATACCCAAGAGGTGATGGCAGTTTTCCGAAACGACGGCTTCAATACCAAACATAAAATTCGGGTGCGTTGGGAAAGTTTCCGCATTGTAAGTCGCCACGACAAGCGGCTACAAACAAAATTTGCCTTTGCCAAGTTGATTATCTGGACATATTGTGTAGAAGGGCTACGCAAAATCTTACCCTCGACGGCTTTCGAAAAACTTTTCCGCCTCAAACAAGGCTTTCTTCCCGACAAGCGAAAAAAAATCATTTGAGCCTTGATTGAAAAGTAGCTAATTTTTTTATCCGCTTGCTTTAAGGCTTCGAAAATACAAAAAACAAATTGGCTATCAGGCTGCTTTTTGTGAAACTTTTAACTGTAAAACTTTAATTCTATCTCCCTTTGAGAAAGTTTTTTCAAACAAAATGCTCCACTTTTTTGTTTTTTGTTTATAGTTTGTTCAACAATCTCTACACAAAAAGGGGCTAAAAGGATAAGGTGCAAAACTTTTGTGGGGGCTTTCCTATAAAAACCCAAAACAAAAGACTAACTTTGGGCGTTCTTATGAAAAAAACTACAAAAGTTAAGCCCCAAACTCGACCCAAATCCTGCTAAAAAGCTAAATACTTGACATTCAACAAATTACAATTTGTTGTCGCTCTTCATAATACCCCATTCTCTTAGGACTATAACCTTTCCAAAGCCTTGAAAATCAATACCTACTCCATACGCGATTTAGAAAACTTGACGGGAATCAAAGCGCACACGCTTCGCATGTGGGAACAGCGTTATGGTATTGTCAAGCCCAAACGCACCGATACCAACATACGGTTTTATGATGCGGAAGATTTGAAGATGATGCTCAATGTGGCTCTGCTTAATAATCATGGCGTAAAAATTTCGAAGATTGCTAAGATGAGCGAAGAAGAGCTATGCCGAAAAGTAAATGAAACCTTAGCCAAAACTTCTGATTATCAGGCACAAATGGCTGCCCTCACTGTGGCGATGATAGATTTGAACGAAGAGCAGTTCGAAAAAATTATGGCTACAAATATCCTACAATTTGGCTTCGAAAAGACGATGGTGCAGATTATTTTTCCTTTCCTAATGCGCATAGGCGTTTTGTGGATGACTAATACCATCAATCCTGCACAGGAGCATTTCATTACCAATCTTATCCGCCAGAAACTCATTGTCGCGATTGACGGACAATATCGCACTTCCCTACCCAACGCCCAAAAATTTATCCTTTACCTTCCCAGCGGCGAGCTACACGAACTTTCTCTGCTTTTTGCCTACTATGTCATCAAAGCACGCGGACACAAGGTCATTTATTTGGGACAAAACCTGCCCCTACGCGACTTGCAAGAAACACAAGCCGTCCATCAGGCGCAGTTTATCATGACCGTCATTACCTCCTCCCCTTCTTCTGATGACGTGGAAGATTATATCGGCGAGCTACAAGCACGTTTCCCCAAGACGCGCCTCTTGCTCACTGGTTTTCAGGTAGTTGGACACGATTTGCGCGATAGACACAACATTATGGTTTTGCATAAAGTACAGGATTTAATAGAATTTTTAGACTATAAATTATCCGAAGAAATCAAAGAAAGTAGAAGATAAAAACTTAGCGAGCCTTTGAAATAAGGCTTGCTAAGTTTTTTTTGTATAAAAAAGACATTTTCTAAATGATTCTGATAAAAAAGTGGAAAATACTAAGCAAGAGATTTTACAAAATTTTTGTACATGGAAGATAACAAAGTGCGAAATGTAGCTTTCTATAAAAGCTATTTTTTTGACTTTTTTGCCCAACAGAGAGTTAAAGTTCAGGAAAAAATACTTTGGACGCTCAAACTGCTTGAAACCATAGAGCAAATACCGACTACTTATCTCAAACACATAGAAGATACGGAAGGGCTGTATGAAGTTCGAGTAAAACAAGGCAGCGATATTTTCCGTATATTTTGCTTCTTTGATAAGGGAAATTTGATTGTATTGGCAAATGGTTTTCACAAGAAAACCCAGAAAACACCAAAAGCGGAGATTCAACAAGCCTTAAAAATAAAACAAGAATATGAATCAGAACAAAAATCTCACAACTCTTGATACGTTTCTAAACGAACAATATGGCGAAATGGGTACGCCTGCACGTGAAGCCTTCGAAAAAGGGTATCAATCTTTTAGGCTTGGCTTCCTTTTGCGTCAAGCACGCCTTAAACAAGGAATTTCAACGGAAGAATTGGCTAATAAATGTGGCATTAGTTCTAATCAAATTCAAAAAATAGAAGATGATACGAATGAACTTACGCTCGATACACTTCAAAAAATTGTAGAGATAGGTTTAGGAGGTAAGATTCGGCTATCCATAGATTTGCCCTAAGCGAAATTTGCCCTAAATGGGATAAATTTTCTACAAAGAATCTTTGTTGTGCAAGTATCCGCATCAAGACGGTTATGATGCGGATTATCATATAAAAACTATTTTACAAAAAATAAACTGAATCTTAAATAGCTTCTACAACTTTTATCCGTTTAAAACTATTTTGTTGCCCGTATCATTTCACGCTTGTAGGGCGGTCCCGCTAAGTTTTCGAGTGTAAAACCTACACTTTTCAAATTGCGCTTAAATTGCCCTTGTGAGCAGTAAGTAACCAAAACGCCCCCTTTTTGCAGACTTTGGTAGCATTTTTCCAGATTTTCTACCGACCAAACTTCGCTTTGTTTGTTGGGTGCAAAGGCATCAAAATAAAGCAGGTGAAAAAAATTGAAGGGTGCTTCCCAATTTTCTAAGGTTGTTTGGCTTTTTTTGAGTTCGAAAAAAGAATCTAATTGTATATTTTCCTCCCAGTTGGCGGCATGAATTGCCTCAAAGTAGTGGTTTTCTACGCCTAAATTTTGTGCATAGTTCAATTTAGGTATCAATTCGGCTTCGAGTGGATAAGGTTCTAAACTTTGATAAAAAGTGCTAACTTCCTGATTTTGAGCGACTAAGCGCGTAAGTAAGGCATTGAGTCCTGTTCCTAAGCCAATTTCTAAAATGCGCAAAGGATTTTGTGGGGTAAAATCTTGCCGTTGGGTTTGAAAATCCCAACCCATCTTGATAAACACGTGTTGCGATTCAGCAATCGCGCCATGTCGTGAGTGGTAGGTTTCGTCTAATTCGCGCCAATAGAGGGTCTGCGAACCGTCAGGACAGGTCTGTACTTCGAGGGTACGTTTTTGCATAAAACTTTGTTTTTTACTTAAAAATATTTACTAAGCGGTAATAATCTTGCATCACAATTCGGAAATTTTCGCGCTCGCGGCTCTGTTTCAGAAAAGGGATTGGTTCTGATTGTGTCTTGCTTTTTAGATGAAAAACACAGTCTTCTATCAAAGCATTGTAGAGTTGGGAGGCAAAAATGAAATGGGTATCTACGTGTCCCCACACAAATTGTAGGCTTCCTTGTGCCTTTGTATGCGGATTTTGCCAATAGACTTTGAGAGTATCTGTTTTTTCTTGTGCTAAAAAATCGTTTAATTTTTCATTTGGTTCAAGAAGGACATAGGCTTGGTCGGTGTCCCATTTTTCCACAAGGGCTAATCCTATTTGTATTTGAGTGCTGTCTTGGGGGCTTTCTTTGTATCGGTATAAATTGCGTTTGGTCTGCGGCATTTCGATAACTTGATAGTCGAGCGAGCGCATATTTTTAAAAAACAAAACCGAATTTTGTGTCGTTCTGTTTCTTACCTCTTGTGGTTTTACCTGTTTTTTGTAGTCGGGATTGCAGGCAAAAACAAAGACCAAAAGCAGCAAAAGGCGTAGCATTCGAAGGAAAAATAGCGTCAGGGGCATACACAATGGGGGCAAAGATAAGAAAAAGAGGCGCAAGGGAAAGCAAAAACAAAACTTAGAAGTAGGGAAAAGTGTTTGCCCGATTTTTTGAAGCGATAGGAATTGACGAATTTCGAGAGCCTTTTGGCTTAAAAATTGCGCGACGGTGTAAAAGCTCCTCAATTTTATATCATACGAAAATAGTTTGGTTTATGCTATTTTTTAAAATATTTATCTTACCCTAATTTTTGTTTCTGCATGAACTACAAAAAACTCAACCGTTCTCTCTTTTCACGTGCCTACTTTCTATTGGCTGCCCTTCCTTTTCTCTTTTTAGCCACTGCCTGCCCCTATTCTTCGAGCGTGCCGCTTGCGCCTGCCAAGGATAAAATTGCACCTAATTTATTAGGCAAATGGGTAGAAAAATCTTCCTTTGACAATCCTAAATTTTATGTCATTACGGAAAATAATCCTACGACTTATCAATTTGAGGAAAACACTTATAGCAGCTCTTCGAAAACCTATGAGAAGAAAATTTATTTGGCGCACCTAACGCCTATTGGCAAGGTTACTTTTCTAAACTTGCGTGGCGATGATGGAAAATACTTTTTCTTCAAACTCGAAAAGGCGGAAAACGGACAAAGTTTTATACTGTATGAAGTTACTGATAACATCGACGAAACTTTCAACAGTTCAGAAGAACTTTTTGGTTTCTTTGATAAGCACAAAGAGTTGAGCTTTTTCTACAATAAAGATGAAGCAACTTTTAATAAAGAATAACAAAATTTAGAAAAGAGCCATACAATCTTTTTCTTTTCATTGCCCAGAGAGGCTACAAAACGCCAAATGCTTTCGAGCAGATGGCGTTTTTTTCTTATCTTTGTGGCAGAATTTGCTTGCTATTTGTTTATCTTCTTACTTATTTTCTTTATCTTCTTAGTCCCTTCCTTAGTTTTTATACCTTGAAGACACAACGTACCCTTTGGGAACTGCTCACGCGCGGCTACCTTTTTATTGTGCGCGACGAGGAGAACTTCGAAATTCGTCGTTCTTTCCGTTTTAATTATGCCAAAATTGCCGTCTTGGGCATGGTGCTAAGTTTGTTCTTGCTTATCCCTGCGTTTTTTGTGGGTAGAAGTTTGGGTACAAATGCCATCACTATCGGTAGCGATAAAGCCGAACTACTCAAATTGTTGCAAAAAACGGACTCTTTGGAAACTACTTTGACACAACAAGAAGAATATCATAAACGTTTGCGAAGTATCATCAGCGGCAAGCCCATTGAAGAATTG
This sequence comes from Hugenholtzia roseola DSM 9546, assembly GCF_000422585.1. Taxonomy (NCBI): domain Bacteria; kingdom Pseudomonadati; phylum Bacteroidota; class Cytophagia; order Cytophagales; family Bernardetiaceae; genus Hugenholtzia; species Hugenholtzia roseola. The sequence continues at coordinate 81,565 of NZ_KE383878.1, read as the reverse complement.
ATAGAGCAGGAGCAAGCGCAAGAAAATAGCGGCAGCATTTCGCCCGAAGAATTGGGCAAAATTTCAAAGCAGGATTCGCTTTTCCGCAAAGAATTTGAAGAAGATGAATCAGAATCGAAAAATAATTTGAAAAATAAACAAGAACAAGTAGAAATTCGAAATATCGTCTTTTTTCCCCCTGTTACGGGCATTATCACAAATCGCTACCAAAGCCAAACTGAGCATTACGGCGTAGATATTGTAGCTCCGAAGAACGAGCCTATCAAAGCCACTGCCGCAGGAACGGTGATTTTGGCTTCTTGGACACAAGACGCAGGTTATGTAATTGGGGTGCAGCACGCCAACGAATTGATTTCATTTTACAAGCATAATTCTGTATTGCTTAAAAGTGTAGGCGAAACGGTGAAAGCAGGCGAGCCGCTTGCCATTATAGGCAATACAGGTGAGCTTACTGATGGTCCTCACCTGCATTTCGAACTTTGGTATGCAGGAAACCCTGTCAATCCCGAAGATTTTGTTTCTTTCTAAAAATTAAATAAGTGTTTATTAGACGCGCTGAAAACCCGTTTCCACAGGTTTTTCATGGTCTAAAATTTCGCGCTCCCCTCGGCTAACACTTAGCACAATGCCAAGCGAAATGCCCGTAAAGAGCAGCGAAGTACCGCCCATGCTGATAAGGGGCAAGGGTAAGCCCGTTACAGGGGCAAGCCCTACCACAACTGCCATGTGCGTGAGTGCTTGCAAGACCAGACTAAAACTTAGCCCTGCCGAAAGCAAGCCCCCAAAGGCGCGTTCTGATTTCGCCATCGTAACCATGCCCCGATAGAGCAGAGTAAGAAATAAAATTAAGACAATAATTCCTCCGAAAAGTCCATATTCTTCTACAATAATCGCATAGATAAAGTCAGAATAAGGGTGCGGAAGCAGGTTGCGCTGATGGCTATTGCCGATTCCTTTCCCCACAATACCGCCCGTGGCGACGGCAATATAGGATTGTTCTTCCTGAAAAGAAACTTTATTATTCGCCCTTACAAACGTACTGACGCGCTCGATGGCTGTTCCCAGACGCTGCCCCAAGGCTAAGGCGATTCCGCAGGCAAGTCCGCCAATGACGACCATCGTCGCTAAATAGCGCAGCGGCACACGCCCAATAAACATCAGCAATAGGCAAGTAACGAAGAGCAAGACGGCACTCGAAAAATTACTAAGGGCTATCAAACCGCATATCAGACCACACCAAAAAATGATGGGCAAAATGGCGCGTTGTAGTTCGCGGATGCTCTGTTGTCGCTTTGAAAGCATGCTGGCAGTATTGGCAATGAGGGCTAATTTTGCCAAATCAGACACCTGAAAACTTTGGTTAATAAAAGGAATCATGAGCCAACGCGTTGCCTCATTGACCGTAGAGCCAAAAAGCCAAGTAAGCAAGAGCAGCGGGGCAGAAATGAGCAGGGCAAAGCGCGAAAGGCGCGAATAATATTTGTAGTCTATCCGATGACAGACCCACATCGCGACTAAGCTAAGTGCCAACAAAATGGCGTGTTTGAGCAAATAATATTCTGTATCACCATCTAAACGCTTGAAAGCCAGCGTGCCTGTGGCACTATAAACCGCCAAGACGCTAAAAATGGAGAGCAAAATGACGATAGCCCAAATGGTACGGTCGCCTTCAAAGAATTGCTTTTGGGTTTTGGTATAAAGGGTTTCCATCATACAGAGAAGACAAAAGAAAAAAGGAGAAAGATAACAAGGCAGAAAGATAATCATTTTTTCCACTTTTTCCATAGAAAGCCCCGAAAAATAGTAAAAAAATCGCCGACAGGCAGAGCCTACATAAATTGGCATCTGGAAGGCGCAAGACAATAAAAGACATTTTAGAGAGGCTAAAACCAAATAAAATAGTACATAAGTCTGATTCAGTGGCAATAAACGCTTGTTTTTTGAACACTTGAAAAAATGTTGTTATCTTTATAGAACTTTTGGCGCGTAGCTTCTTTTAGAAAGGCAACATTTTCAGCCAAAAACAAAAATTTTGATACCACAAACAACTCAAAAACAATCTAACAATAATATTGAAACTTTATGAATCAGACCCATTTTCAAATCCTTATCGCAGGGGGAGGCAATGCTGGAATAGGCACTGCCGCCCAACTTTTGCGCCAAAATTCGCAACTCAAAATAGGCATCATCGAGCCTTCGGATAAGCACTATTATCAACCTGCTTGGACGCTTGTCGGTGGTGGCGACTACGACATCAATGCCACTGTACGCCCTCAAAGTGAGTGCCTGCCCAAAAAAGCGACGCACATCAAGGCACGCGTTACGGCTTTCAAGCCCGAAGAAAATACCGTCGAAACCGATAACGGCATCTTTACTTACGACTACCTTATTGTGGCTTTGGGTATTCAATTAGATTGGGATAAAGTAAAAGGATTAAAAGAAAATTTAGGTAAAAATAATATCAGTAGCAACTATACCTTTCAAACCGCACCTTACACTTTCGAAGCCCTCAAAACTTTGAAAAAGGGACAAACGGCACTCTTTACAAACCCAAACACGCCTATCAAATGTGGGGGCGCACCCCAAAAAATTATGTATTTGGCGGCAGATTACCTCCGAAAACAAGGTATTTTGAAAGATGTGGGTGTACATTTTTATTCCGCAGGTGGTGTTATTTTTGGTGTAAAAAAATACGCCGATACGCTCAATAAAATCATTGCGCGTTATGGCATACAAACCCATTTTAAGCACAATTTAATAGAAATTAAAGGCGACGAAAAAAAGGCAATTTTTGTAAATGAAAATCAAGAAAAAGTAGAAGTAGATTTTGATATGATTCACGTAACGCCGCCTCAATCTGCCCCCGATGTTATTAAAAAAAGTGCTTTGGCAATGCCCGACAACCCTTTGGGGTGGGTAGAAGTAGATGCTGCTACGCTCCAACATAGGCGTTTTGCCAATGTTTTTAGTTTGGGCGACGCAGCTTCCACGCCTAACGCCAAAACTGGGGCAGCCATTCGCAAGCAAGCACCCGTATTGGTGCAAAACTTACTTGCTTTGATGCAAAATCAGCCACTCCTTGCTGCCTACAATGGCTACGGCTCTTGTCCGCTCATTACAGGTTATGGCAAATTGGTCTTAGCCGAATTCGATTACAAAAATGAACCTACGGAAACTTTCTTTTTCAACCAAGCCGAAGAAAGATTGAGCATGTATTGGCTCAAAAAGTACGCCCTGCCCTATTTATATTGGAATAAAATCTTGAAGGGGACAGCTTAGAAGGGCAAGCACGCGCTTCTTTTTTGTTTTTTAACTTTTTTTAACGAAAATAAAATGCTTGATTTTCAGTTTCTTAGCTTTTCGTTCATCTAAAAAGGCGAAATTTCGAATTTTTGTGGCGAAAAAATTTGGAAGTGTGCGCAAAAGATGCGTACCTTTGCACCGTAGTCAGTACGACAGCTCCCGCGAACCTCCCCAGAGTCGGAAGGCAGCAAGGATAAACGGTGAAGCGTCGGTGCTGGCTATTTTTTTATATTCAGATAGGATAGTTTTGTTTTCAAACTTTTTTAAAGGACACCTACAAGAATATGCGCCCCTTCCCTGCTTCTCTTGAAAAGGCTTTACAGCAACGTGCGTTGGCGGGCAATTTGCGTAGCTTGCAGCTTGCTATGCGAAAGGGCATCGATTTTTACTCGAATGATTATTTAGGCTTGGCGCAAAATGAAATTCTAAATCAAAAAATTAGAAGTGAGTACGAAAAATTAGTACAAAAAAAAGACTTTTTTCAGTATCAAGGGGCGACAGGCTCACGCCTACTTTCGGGCAACTACCCCTATTTAGAAGAAGCGGAAGCCTTTTGCGCTGATTTTTTCAAATCGGAAACGGCTCTTTTTTTTGCTTCGGGCTACCACGCCAATAGTGCCTTGCTTTCTGCTTTGCCTACGCGCCACGACCTCATTTTATACGATTCCCTCGTTCATGCTTCTTTAAAAGAGGGCTACCGTTTGAGTTTTGCGGAAAAAAAAGCCTTTGCGCATAATGATTTTGACGATTTAGAAAAAAAACTACAACAATTTAGAAAGCAAAAAAGCGAATGTTATATCATTTTGGAAAGTCTTTATTCTATGGACGGCGATAAGGCTGATATAAAAACTGCCGTTGCGTTAGCAAATCATTATCAAGCCTATCTAATTTTGGACGAAGCGCATACTACGGGCATTTGGGGCGAAACAGGGCAAGGCTGTGCAGTGGCTTTGGGCTTGGAAGGCGAAATTTTGGCGCGTGTGCATACCTTCGGGAAGGCGATTGGAGCGCAAGGGGCAGTAGTCTGTGGCAGTCAAGCCCTTAAATCCTATCTGGTCAATTTCGCCTTGCCTTTTATTTATTCTACTGCGCCGCCCTTGTTTCAGGTGCTTAGTGTGGTAGAATCGCTTACTTTTATCCAAAAAAATACCTATTTAATAAAAAAATTACAAGAAAATATTGATTTTTTTGGTCAGAAGATACAAAAAAAAGGTGCAAATATGCCATTTATGCCCGAAAGTCCCATTCAAACAGTGCCACAAAAAGGTAATTTGGCTTGTAAAACAAAAGCGAAAAAACTGCAAGAAAAGGGCTTCGAATTGCGCCCCATTCTTTCGCCCACCGTTAGAGAGGGGCAGGAAAGGCTTAGAGTTTGCCTGCATGCCTTCAATACGCACCAAGAAATTGAGCAGTTGGTAGAGGCGATTTGTGAAAATAATTGATTTTAGGCTATGCTTATTTTTTTATTAAAAATCCTACTAATAACTCTTTGGCTAAGGTCTTTAAAAAAGTTTGGGCTACTTTTCGCGCCTCTTTTTTGAAAAAATTTAGGGTAGGATTGCTGTTTTTAGTAGCAACAGTGGCATTGTCTAAATTATCTTTTTTTAGGTAGGTAGGATTTTCTTCTTTCTTTTTTGTAGATTTTTTTAGAATAAAACCAACTACTTTAAAACCAATAACCAATGTAGTGCCAAAAATGGCTGCACTTTTCAAAGTCTGGCTGCCTTCTTTTTGTAAGGTTAGGAGAGAAATTCGGATTTCCTGCTCATGAATCTGACGCTGCAATTCCAAAATTTTGCGATGTTCGGCGTAGGGTAAGTTTTTCAAATCAGACATAAAACAAATAATTTGAGGAGCGAATATAAATTTTAGAAAATAAACTTATAGAAAAGTCTAACTTGGATTTTCTTCGGAATTAGTGGGGTATGAAATAGAATTTTTTTCGGTTTCTTTTTCCAATCCTAATACTTTTTCCAAATCTTGGGGGGCTAAAAAAGTTTGGGCAAAGTGTGCCTTCAAACCTGCCGCTACGCCTTTGCGAATGGCATGGCGGGCGAGCCAAATAAGAAGCATAAGGAGCAGGTAGAAAAAGCCCATCAGGGCAAAACCCAATGCCATATTGTCTAACCACTGTCCGATAAGCAGCGCAAGAGAAAGGGTCAGAAAAAAGGCTGCCAACAAAAATAAAAGACTGAAAATGAGCGACTTAACAAATACATAGCCGAGATGACTTAGGTAGGCTTGTAGGTCTAATTTGACAATCTCAAAGCTGGTGCGTAGGTAGCCTTTGATGTCCTCTTTGAGGCGGTCTAAGCGAAAATGAGTCAGCAGCAAGTCGAAAAGAGTAGGTTTTTTCACAATCAGGGGGAGGTTTTTTATCAAAGTCCGCAATTTGCGCCAAAATTATGCGTAATTTGCCACATATTTACGAAAAAAACAAACGCAGGACTTCACTAAAAGTGTCAGCAGGTAGTTCTACTTTGCACCCAAAGCAGTTGCTTGTCATCTTTTTATGAGGCTAACGCCTTGATAGATAGCTTCTTAGCTTGCTTTTTCTTGCTTTTTTTTGAAGTCCCTTTCTCTCTTTTCTTATTCCCTTCAAAAATGACCATGCCTGCCTCGAATTTTCAAAAGCCTACGCCCAAAGATTTTATCTTCGGGATTCACCCCGTTTTAGAGGCTCTCTATGCCGAAACGGACATGGAGAAAATTTTTATCCAAAAAGACCTAAACAGTCCGCACATCGAGGAAATCCTCAAACTTGCCAAAGGCAGGCGCGTTATGGTGCAGCGCACGCCAAAAGAACGATTAGACCGCATTACGCGCAAGGTGCATCAGGGCGTTATTGCCTTTCTTTCGCTTGTCCCTTATGCAGATGTAGAAAACATTGTAGCCGAAACTTATTTGAAAGGCAAAGTGCCTTTTGTGCTGGCTTTGGATAGAATTACAGACGTGCGCAATTTTGGGGCAATGGTTCGAAGTGCCGAGTGTGCAGGGGTAGATGCGATTTTGATACCCGAAAAAGGGGCGGCGCGTATTGGCAGTGATGCGGTCAAGACTTCGGCAGGTGCGATTCACCACATTCCGATATGCAAGAGTCATAATTTTTGGCTTACGCTACGCAATTTGAAAGATGCAGGGTTGCAACTTGTGGCAGCCACAGAAAAGGGCAGCGATTCGCCCTACCAAACAGACTTCAATTTGCCTACGGTAGTGGTCATGGGGTCGGAAGAAGACGGCATCACAGAGGCGGTTCTTTCTCTGGCAGATAGAAAAGTTGCGATTCCGCTTCGAGGCAAAATCGGCTCTTTGAATGTATCGGTGGCAGCAGGTGTCTTGCTTTTTGAGGCATTGCGACAAAAAACAGAAAAGTAGAAAGTCGCTTAGATATGCAAGATTTATTAGCTTTTAAAACTAATAGTTTTCAAAAAACTATTAGTTTTTGGTTTTATACTATTTAGGACATTGATGTTAAATTCTAAAAATCAGGTGCAAACGTAGGGACAAGGCATTGCCTTTTTCGCATTGAGATTGAAATGAAAAAGGATTTTCAGACGTAAAAATAGGGTTCAGCCCAAATTTTATTTCGCTTCAAATTTGACCAAACAAGATTTTTTGCAGAACTTAACACTGCTACCCTTCGGTGTTCGCAATATTTGGCTTAAACCCTAAGTATCTTCAAAACACTTAGGGTTTGTTTTTTGCTTTTTCTCTCAATCCGACTTTGGATAAGGCAGTTCCTTTTTCGTAGTTAGACCAGCATGCGGACAGGATTTTCTAAAAGCGTTTGCAGCGTTTGTAGGAAAGACGCGCCTATTGCGCCATCTACTACGCGGTGGTCGCAAGAAAGGGTCATTTTCATCAAATTGCCTACCACAATTTGCCCGTTCCTGACAATCGGTTGCTCGATAATTGCCCCTACTGCCAAGATACAAGCATCAGGCGGATTGATGATACCCGTAAATTCCTCGATGCCAAACATGCCCAAATTAGAGATGGTGAAAGTATTGCCTTCCCAATCCGAAGGTTGGAGTTTTTTGTCTTTCGCTTTCTGTGCATAGCCTTTTACCTCACCTGCAATTTGTGAGAGCGATTTGGTGTCGGCAAAGCGCACAACAGGCACTAAAAGCCCTTCCTCTACCGCTACGGCTACGCCAATATGCACGTGCTGATTGTAACGAATGACATCTCCGCGCCAAGAAGAATTGACTTTGGGGTGCTTGCGAAGTGCCATCGCAACGGCTTTGATGACCATGTCATTGAAAGAAATCTTGACTTCGGAAACCTCATTGATGCTCTTGCGAGCGGCAATGGCGTTGTCCATATTGATAGAAATAGTCAGGTAGAAATGCGGTGCTGTGTATTTGCTATCTGCCAAACGCTTGGCGATAGTTTTGCGCATTTGGGAAACTTTTTCCTCTGTAAATTGCTCGCTTGCCGCCGAAATAGGGACTGCAAGCGGATTGCTGACAAGGGGTTGTGCCGCCGAAGGGCGGAAGGCTTCTACGTCTTTTTTTACAATTCTGCCCCCTTCGCCCGAACCTACAATTTGCGCCAAATCATACCCTTTTTCTTCTGCCAAACGCTTGGCAAGTGGCGAAATAAAGATGCGTCCGCCTGTTGTAGCAACGGCAGGCGTTGTCGCTTGTGCAGGGGCAGGCGTATGGACGGGGGTATTTTTTTCGCTATGGGCTGGCTCTTTTTTGCTCTCTTCCAAAACAGGCGTTTCCATTTCTAAGACCACGCCTTTTGCCTCTGCTTCCAAGATTTTGCTAAAATCTGCGCCTGCTTTGCCGACGATGGCTAAAATTGTCCCGACAGGAACGCTCGTTCCCGCTTCTACGGCAAGGTGCAGGATAGTGCCTTCGTCATAGGTTTCGAAGTCCATGGTGGCTTTGTCGGTTTCTACTTCGGCAACAGCGTCCCCAACTTTGACCTTATCGCCAACTTTGACCAACCAATTTGCCAAAACACCTTCTTCCATCGTGTCGGTCATTTTGCGCATGCGAATGGCAGTGGCTTCAATCGTGCTAAGGTCAATTTGGCTCGGCTTGGGCGCGGAGGTAGCCACAGGCGAGGGAGCAGCAACCGAAGGGAGAGCAGGAGCGGATTTTTCCGCGCCCCCTGCCCCAAATTCTTTGAGCAGTGCGTCAATGGCTTCGCCTTTCTTTCCGATAACAAAAACTGGAGCATTGACGGCAACGGTATCGCCTGCCTCGATGCCAACGTGCAAAATCACGCCCTCTACAAAAGATTCCCAAGGCATGGTAGCCTTATCCGTTTCTACCTCTGCCAATGTATCGCCCGATTTGACGCTATCGCCTACTTTTACCAATACCGAAGACACTACGCCTTCTTCCATCGTATCGGTCATGCGCGGCAAATTGATGATTTCTGCCATAATCTTGTTTGGGTTGTGGTGTATGTGTTGTATGTTTTCTCTGGTTACAAAAATAGGTTTTTTTTTGGGTTTTCGCCTGCTTTTGCCTAAAAATTACGAATTTGTTGAAATAGCATAGGGAGGATACCAAAACAAATTGCCTACGCTTTGCATTGAAAGAGCGTAAGTGGTCTTTCTTTTGTGCCTACGCCTCCTATTTTGCTCAAACTTGCCCAAAATATAAAAAATATGCACGACATTAGCCCTTTTTATCGCTGGGAAAAATTTTACCGCCCTTATCAAGACCCTCAATCACCTTTTTATGGCAAAAAATTCTCGAATCAGTACGAAAACGAAATTTATGGCTACTACATTCACCCCGATTGGGATTATATCGGCTCGGAAACGCTTTATATCAAAGTTTTATTTGTAGATTATCAGAAAAAAATCCTTATCATAGAACTGTTAGGCGAATGGAATGATGCCCTTCACAACGACATCATGCACCTGAAACGCAACATCATAGACGAATTTTTAAAACAAGACATACAGTATTTTATTCTGATAGGCGAAAATATTTTGAATTTTCATGGCTCTGACGATTGTTATTATGAAGAGTGGTTCGAGGAGTTGGAACAAGGCTGGATAGCCCTGCTCAATTTTCGCGACTTTGTCTTGAAGGAAATGACGCACTACAATTTAGACTCTTACCTCATCTGGGGCGGCTTGCTCGACCAATTAGACGAGTGGCGCACACAGCACCCCCTCAAACTTTTCCAACAAGTAGCACAGGAAGTGCGGCGCAGGATTGGGTGAGTTTTAGCGTAAATATGTTTTTAAATGTACTGCATTGAGAATTTCTGTTTTGAGTTCCTCAATGCTATTGAGTAGGGTCAAGCGCATTTGCTCATAATCTTCCCAACCATTCTTGTAATCTATAAATAATCGTTCGCCATGTACAATTTTATTTCTATTTTCTAATAATTTATCAAACGATTTTCTTTTTAGTTCAAAATTGTCGGGAATATTCAAGCCAATTGCATTCCAAATGTCTAATAAAACCTCATGGGTTAGGTTTGAAGTTGTATCAACGCCACTATTTGCCGCCAATTTTTTATCAAATTTACCGCCCTCAATCTGCCTAAGCGCGTTTAAAAAAGGCGCAATTCGTTTGGTATTTTCTATATCTTTTAGTGCCAAACGATTCAAAATTGCAGCGAAGTTGGGTTTGAGTTGCCTAAATTCTATCTCCTGAAATGCAACATACGCTAAGTAGGCGCGTGCGGCTTGCTTGACAAAGCCCTCCCAATGCGCGTAAAGATTTGCCCAAGCTGCTCGTAATAGCGTTTTTTGTCCCTCTTCCACCTGCCCTTTTTTATCTTTTCGTCTTTGGTTTAAAAGCTGAAAGAAAAACGCAATTTCTTTTTTGCGCCAACTACTTTCTTGTTCTAAAAAGGTTTGCAATTCTTCAAGGCTTTTTATGTCCATGAAAATAAATGTAAAAATTAAATTAAATTAGAGAAATATTTTCTTCCAAATTCTATTGTGTTACTGATACGTTGTACGAAATTTTTGCCTGCTCTAAGTTGATACATGTTTTCTTCTTGCTCACGCCATAAGTTCAAAACAAACTCTTTTACCACTTCAGGCGAAAGGGTTTCTAATTTAGAAGCCTGTTGTAAAAGTCCAAAACAAATAATTTCATACGCATAAACTGCAAATCGCCCTTCAAACCTATTTTTAGTAGGGTTGAAACGGCGAAAGGCATCTTCACCTAAACTGTTATCAAGTAGCAAGAAAAGAGATAAAATGTCGCTTTCTTCCTTTTCATAAGAAAAATCTGCTTTTTGTGCCAAAATAAGTGCTTCTTCTGTAAGAAAACTTTTAAAAGAACGAACTTTTTTTAAGTCCTCGACAGTTTTATTTTTAAAAACTAATAATCTTATCAGTAATTCTTTATCATATTGCTGCTCTTTTTCAGATTCGGAGATAATATTGCTAACTAAATTTGAGAAATTTGATGTTTTCGATAAATCTGTAAACCATTGATGAAAAATAGGGTTTTCCATCAAAAGTATTGCATTTCTTATCTCTGATTCTGAAAGTGGTGAGCCGCTAGTATTTAGTCTTTGGAAAATTTCATATTGGGCATTTTTATCACTTTGTTTTAGTATGACATTTACATCAATCCTTGCTCTTTTAATAAACATACGTTGTGCAGAGGTAAGACTATCTTCTGCGTCCTCCCCCTTTTCACCCCACTTTTTACCTTCCAAAGAGGGCAAGTATTTTGTTCCAACTAAATGAAGCTGTTTTTCCTTATGTTTTAAAATTCCCATGAACTCAAATAGAGTAGAAAGTCGTTGCAAGCCGTCTATCACACTCCAAACGCCGTTTTCGTCTGCCTGCACAAAAATAGGAGGCAGGGGGATACCCAATAAAATACTCTCAATTAAATTTGACTTTTGCTCAATATCCCAACGATACAAACGTTGAAAAGCGGGCTGAATTTCAAGTTCTTCATGTTCGTAAAGGTGCGCCAATTCTCCAATCGACATACTCATTGCATTTGTTTTGATGTCCGCAATTTTCCTGTCTATCTCTTCTTGTAGTGAATTTTTTATTTGTATAGACATAAGTTTTAAATGATTTTTGTAATAAGTTGTTATGTAAAAGTTATGCTTTTGTGTTTAAGATTCACAAAAACACAGAAGCAAATGTACAAAAAAATCCTCAATCCTCAAACACCTCCGCTACTTCAAACTGTAAATCGGGGAAAATGTGGGCAGTGATTTTGTCTTCGGCTAAATATATTTTTTTTAGGAAATACATATTTTTTTCGGGATTTTCAAAGTCTTTTTGTAGGATAAATTGAAAAATATGCTCTCTTTCGGGGTCAATTATCCAATATTCGCGCACGCCTACTTCACAATACAATTCATATTTGATTTGCATTTCTTTTTTAGAATTACCCTTTGAAAGAATTTCTATCACTAAATCGGGCGCACCCAAGCAGCCATTTTCGTCTATTTTTTCTATGTCGCAAATGACACAAAGGTCGGGCTGCACCACTGTTGTAATTTCTTTTGGGTCTTTGGCACGCGAAAGGCGCACATCGAAGGGAGCTTCATACAAACGGCAGGTTTTTCTTTTGAAATGGATACCCAAAAGAATGGTCAGATTGCGCGAAATAGCCTGATGCTTTGATTTGGGCGCAGGCGACATTCGAAAGACTTTGCCACGTATCAATTCGACAATTTCTGAAAATTGCCACGTGAGATAATCGGCATAACTATAAGATTTTTCTAAATCTAAGTGTGCAATGTTGCTAATTTTAGTCTGATTTTCCATGTTTTATGTCAAATTTGGTTTTAAATACAATCAAAAAAGCCTACTTATTGCGTGCCGCTTCCCAAAGGCTGCCACACCACATTGCCAAGCCGCTTCCTAATAAACCCCATATCAGCGGTGGCACTGCCGCTTCTGCAAAGGCAAATTCAGCAATTCCCCAAGCTATCATACCCAAACACATAGAGAGAAACGCACCCACAGGACTTGCTTTTTTCCAATACAAGCCTGCCGTAAGGGGTACGAAAAGCGATACTAACGAAAAAATAGAGGATTGGGCTACCAATTCGTGAATATTAGGCTTCCAAATTGCCATTGCTAATGAAAAAAGCATGACAAAAATAATAGAAATTCGAATGGTAAGTAAAAGATGTTTATCGGAAATGTCTTTTTTAAAATGGCGGATAATATTCTCTCCCAAAACAGAAGCTGGAGCTAATATCGCGCCGCTGGTCGTACTCATCACAGCCGAGAGCAATGCCCCAAAAAAGAGTACCTGAATAGCGATATGGCTATGATTTAATACCAAAGTTGGCAACAAATTTTCCCCTTTTTGCGCCAAATCTGGATAAACCTGAATCCCCGCCCATACCATCAGGACAGGCACAAGCCCCAAGCTAAGGTACATCAAGCCGCCTACATGCGAAGCCTGCACAGCCGTTTTAGGGCTTTTTGCCGCCATAACGCGCTGAAAAACATCTTGTTGTGGTATCGAACCCAACCCTATCGTTATCCAAGCTGCAAGATAGGTCATGCTGCTTGGCAGGTCTAATTCTTTGGGAGTCAGATTCCAAAAATCGGGTTTATGGGCAGGGGCTTGTAGTAAGATAGATAAATCTTCTATTTCTATTAAAATTCCAACTAAAACAGCAAGCAAGCCGCCAATGATAACAAAGGTCTGCAAAAAATCGGTGAGTGAAACTGCCCACATGCCACCGATATAGGTATAAAAAGTTACCAAAGCTGCACCAATCAATAAACCTGTATATTCGTCTATTCCCAAAACTGTTCCCATAATAATTTTGAGTGCCACAAGTTGCGCCCCTATCCAACCAAAATAAGAGGGAATGATAAGAAGGGCTGAAAGAAGTTCTGTTTTTTTACCAAAACGGATTTTAAAATAGTCGCAAAAGGTGAGCAAATTCAAACTGTATAGCTTTCGCGCATAAAAAAATCCTACCAAAAAAAGGCACAAAGCTGCCCCAAAAGGGTCTTGGATAAGTCCTAAAACGCCTTTTTCCACAAATTCGGCAGGCGAGGCTACGATAGTTTCAGAGCCAAACCAAGTGGCAAACATTACCGTCGCCGCCATAAAAAGGGGCAAACTGCGCCCTGCCACAACGAAATCTGCCGTATTTTTTACTTTCAAAGAAGCCAAATAACCTAAAATTAGCGTCAGAAGAAGGTATAAGGTGATGCAAAGGGCGAGCATAGCAGTATAAAAATAATTTGGTAAAAAATTTTGATAGAAAAAGCTATAAAAAATAAAATTTAAGATATTAAAGTCCTATTTTTTTCCAATCAAAAAGGCTACCTGGGTCGCTTCGGCGCGTAGGAGCGTACTCGTCATGCCCAACGATATGTTTTCGGTCATAGGAAATTGTGCTATGTCGTTTGCGAATATCTGCTAATAAAAGGTTCAAACTTTTATATTGTGCCTCTGTAAAACCAATACAGTCTTTCGGAATTTGCTCATATTGCGCTTCCGACATAAACATTTTCATCTCTTTTTTTGTGCCAATCGCCATCATTTCTATTCCGATAGAACGCCCGTTGAGGTCATTTTGGCGGTGCGCTTCGTGTGGCAAATGCCCTTTTCCAGCGTGATACGCAACCCGATTTTCCTCTACCAACTGATAAATCTGCCCTTCTCTATCGATAAGGTAGTGCGCCGAAACGCCATAGGTTTCAAAAGTCTTGAAAATATCCTCAAAACGGTAAGGATTTGTAGGATTTTCTATCGCATAACTGCAAAAATGCAGCATCACGTGCGTAATTGGGCTTGTTGAGCGCGGTTTCGAGCATTTGAGGCTTAATAATTTTTTGGTAGTTTGAAGGGGCGGTTCGGTTTGTGGATTGATGGTCTTATGACTTTGTAAAAAAACCAATAAAAGTAATAATCCTATAATTGCCAACAGAATAAAAATGCGATTTTGAGGACGTAAAATGAGATTTTTCATGGGTAAAAAGCAAGATAAAATAAGATAAAAGGAAAAGATAACAAACTTAAAAACAGAAGACTGCCCTAAGCCTCTCACAATTTAGAAACTGGGTGCAGGCTGCAAAGTAGCCTTGAAAGCCACGCTGGGCGGTATTCTTTTCAAAAACGCAAAGCTACCCCCTTCTCGACAACTCTAAAATACGGCTTTTTCTGTATTTTTGCAAACCCAACTCTTACAAAACTTTTTTACCTTCAAATTCTGCCCACACACATGCTTTTAGACCAATATCAAATCATCGAAGTAAGAACCGCTGCGGACGAGGATTGCGACACCAATATTTTGGTTATCTACACCGGTGGCACTATCGGTATGGACTATGCCGCTGATGGCAAGCACCTCATTCCCTTTGATTTTCAGGCACTTCTGGAAAAAGTACCCGAACTGATGCGTTTCCAATTTCGCCTGACATTGCTTGTTCCCTTCGAGCCGTTGGATTCTTCTAATATGGGCATTGACCATTGGTTGAGCTTGGGCTGGCTTATCGAGGAGGTCTATCATCAATACGACGGTTTTGTGGTCTTGCATGGCACAGATACGATGGCGTATAGTGCCTCTGCACTTAGTTTTTTGTTACAAAATTTGGATAAACCCATTATCTTTACAGGGGCGCAAATCCCTATTAGTGCCAATAGAACCGACGCACGCGAAAATTTGATTTCGGCTCTTGAAATTGCTTCGCACAAAACGGGCAATAGTGCTACTGTTTCGGAGGTCTGCATTTTTTTCGACAACCTGCTTCTGCGCGGCAATCGTGCAAGGAAGGTGCAAAGTTTAGATTTTACCGCCTTCGAATCGGAAAATTATCCACATTTGGCAGAGGCGGGTATTTTTATCAATTTCAATAAAAATGTATTTTTAGAAAGAACGACAAAACCATTTGTTTTTCATAGCGCAATGGAAAATAGCGTCTTGAATTGGAAAATTTTTCCAAGTATGAAGCCTCATTTTTTCGAAAAAATGCTCGACTGTGAAGGCATTAAAGGGGTTGTGTTGGAGTCTTTTGGGTCGGGCAATATTCCCACAGAAAGTTGGCTTTTAAAACTTTTACAAAAACTGGTAGATAGAAAAATCCTGATTTTCAACGTTTCTCAATGTGCAGGAGGCAAAGTCTTGCAAGGGCATTACGAAACGAGTCAGCCCTTAGACGATTTGGGGGTTGTGAGCGGACGCGACATCACACCCGAAGCCGCCATTACGAAAATGATGCACCTTTTGGCGATGGAGAAAGATTACAGCCTTTTGCAGGCGCGTTTGGCTACGCCTATTGCAGGTGAGATGAGCGAAAATTAGTCTTGTTTTTCATACAATATAAACAACAATTATTCATGGAAATTCTTATCGTTGGAGCAGGAAATATGGGCAAAACATACGCCGAAAGTTTTTTGCTCTCACAAAGTATCACCAAAGACGACTTGCTTATTTTGGAACGCGCTCCCGAAAAAGTGGAAGCCCTACAAGCCAATGGCTATCGCCACGTGATTTGTGAGCCTTCGCCGCTGATGGGGCAGGTCAAGTTGGTAATTTTGGCAATTAAGCCCCAAGACATCAAAGGACTTTTCGAGCGCATTGCGCCCTTTATGCACGCCGAGCAAGTTGTCCTTTCTGTGATGGCAGGCGTTACGATTGATACCATCAAGCAAGATTTGCCTACTACCAAAATCATTCGCGCCATGCCCAATCTGCCTGCACAAATTGGCATGGGCATGACGGCTTTCACCGCCGAACCTTCGGTTACGCGAGCGGAACTGTTTTTTGTCCAAAATTTGCTCAATACAACAGGAAAATCTTTATATTTTGATAAAGAAGAAAAATTAGATGCTGTTACTGCTATTTCGGGTAGCGGTCCCGCCTATGTTTATTTTTTTATGGACGCAATGATACAGGCAGCCGAAAAGATGGGCTTTTCGCCCTCACAAGCCGAACTTTTGGTTACACAAACTTTTATGGGGGCGGTGCATCTGGAAAATCGCAGTCCTTATTCTTGTCGAGAGTGGATTGAAAAAGTCGCTTCAAAAGGAGGGACTACCGAAGCCGCACTGGGGGTTTTTCAGGCGCAAGACCTCGAAGAAAAAATTGCGGCAGGTTTGCAGGCAGCACACCAAAGAGCGATTGAGTTAGGCAGAGGCTAACAAAATAAAAAATATTTATCTAAAAATTTTTTCTATATCCAAACTAAAACCTTCCAAGACTTTCGAGCGCACGATTCCATTTTGTTCGGCTTCTGAAAAAATTTGGTAGTGGCTACTTTGCGAAAGTGGGTCTTGCACTAAGGTTTCTATTTTTAGGTATTTTTTTTGTGGATAAATTTCCCAATATTCCTGCACGCCAAAATCGGCATACCGCGCCTTTTTTTCTTCTCTTAATTTTTTGTAGTTGGCGGGTGAAATTACTTCCACGACTAAATCGGGTGCTACCGTAATGGCTTGCATGCCAATGCTTGCTTTTTTAGAAATTGAAATAAAAATAATATCAGGTTCTAAGGCATTATTTTCATCTATTTTCACACTTACTGGCGCAACATAGACATCGCCTAAATCTTTTTCATTTACAAAAGTGTTTAGATAGGTCGATGTCTTTTTTAGTATTTTTTGGTGCAGCGTGCTTGGGTTTGGCATAAAATAGAGTTGATTATCAAGGAGTTGTTTTTTGATAGTGGTTTCGGGAAAGATGGTTTCGTCTTGCAAATCGCTAAAAGTCCAGAGCTTATCTTCGGGAAATTGTGCGACAATGGCGAGCAAATCTTCGTATCGATACGCTGTTTGAATGGGATAGTAAAGGCTATGAAAAGGTATTTTTTCGGATTCGAGAGCGGTATTTTTTTCTTGCGATTTTTCTTCTATGTTATTTTTTGTAAGATGATTTGTAAGATTTTCTGTATCATTTTTGTCATCAGGGCAGGCTTTCATTTCTATACCCAACTCTTGGGCAAGCAGCTGAAAGAGCAGAATTTGTGTCGCTTCTTCTATTTGGAGCAGAAAAGTTTGCATAGTTTTAGGTCTGAAAGGGTGAGAGGCAAAAGGTTAAATAATATTATTTTTTATCTAAAAATTTTTTCTATATCCAAACTAAAACCTTCTAACACTTTTGAGCGCACGATTCCATTTTGTTCGGCTTCTGAAAAAATTTGGTAGTGGCTACTTTGCGAAAGTGGGTCTTGTACTAAGGTTTCTATTTTTAGGTATTTTTTTTGTGGATAAATTTCCCAATATTCCTGCACGCCAAAGTCGGCATACCGCGCCTTTTTTTCTTCTCTTAATTTTTTGTAGTTGGCAGGTGAAATTACTTCCACGACCAAATCGGGTGCTACCGTAATGGCTTGCATGCCAATGCTTGCTTTTTTAGAAATTGAAATAAAAATAATATCAGGTTCTAAGGCATTATTTTCATCTATTTTCACACTCACAGGCGCAACATAGACATCGCCCAAATCGTTTTCACTCACAAAAAGGGTTAGATAAGTAGAAGTAAGATTTAGAATCTTCTGGTGCAGCGTGCTTGGGTTTGGCATAAAATAGAGTTGATTATCAAGGAGTTGTTTTTTGATAGTGGTTTCGGGAAAGATGGTTTCGTCTTGCAAATCGCTAAAAGTCCAGAGCTTATCTTCGGGAAATTGTGCGACAATGGCGAGCAAATCTTCGTATCGATAAGTCGTTTGAATGGGATAGTAAAGGCTATGAAAAGGCATTTTTTCGGATTCGAGAGCGGTATTTTTTTCTTGCGATTTTTCTTCTATGTTATTTTTTGTAAGATAATTTGTAAGATTTTCTGTATCATTTTTGTCATCAGGACAGGCTTTCATTTCTATACCCAACTCTTGGGCAAGCATCTGAAAGAGCAGAATTTGTGTCGCTTCTTCTATTTGGAGCAGAAAAGTTTGCATAGTTTTAGGTCTGAAAGGGGGTGAGGCGAGGTGTTGGTATAAAAAAGACTTTTCTCTGTTTGGGAAAGCAGAAAAAAGTCTTTTGTTTTTGGGTTTGATTTTATCGCAAAGATAAAATTATTGCAATCGTCTGATTCGAAAATCGTATCTTTCGCCGTTGCTTCTTCTGATGGCAAGATTGACTTCATTGATAATTTGCCCGTCAGATTTGTGTAGGAAAAAGCCTTGAATAGGACGATTGGCGTTGGCATCTAAGAATACGCCTTCTACTGTGCCACCTGCGGCAAAACTTTGTTGTGGCACTTCCAAGACCAACCCTGTGGAGGTTTCATCTTTTACCCGTAGGCGAAAGGTTACGGTGCTGTCGCTGTCGTTGAAAAACTGTTTGAAGTTGTATTCGCTACCATTGGCTTCGATGGTTACGATGGCAGGAAATTCGCCCAAGATACCTTTTAGATATGTACCTTCGTAATTGCCGAGCATCAATTTTTTGTAGTCAGGTGTGGTAGGTTCATCTTCTTTGCAAGCAGAAAAGACAAAGACCAAACAAGCCAAAAACAGATAAAGCGTCTTTTGTGATAAGGATTTCATTAGAAAATAGCGTTATGAAAAGAATGAAAATGAGAAATGAGGAAACAAAAGAGAACATTAGCGCAAAGCGGGTTCGTCTTTGAGCTTTTCTATCAGATTGCGAATTTCCTTTCCGTTGGCGAAAAGGTTTTTATAGATAGCCGCAATTTTAAGATTTTTGTCCAAAATAAAAGTATTCCTACTCACTACGCCTACTAAGGGAATCAGTGAGTCATAGCTTTTGCAGACTTTGCCCTCTGCGTCTGTGAGCAGTTCAAAGGGCAGCGCGTGTTCTTTCTGAAAGCGCAAATGAGTAGGCATATCGTCTTTATTGATACCCAATACTTTGACATCTAATTTTTTAAAGAAATCAAAGTAGTCGCGAAAAGCGCAGGCTTGTTCGGTGCAAACTGCCGTAAAGTCTTTCGGATAGAAATACAAAATAGAAGGCGCACCTTTTGCCTGCTCGTGCAGGTGGAAATCTGTGCCGCTGGTAGAGGGCAAAACAAAATCGGGTGCTAAATCACCTACGGAAAGTGCCATATCGATAAAATTTTAAAAGAGAGGAGCTTTTTCTAAATCCCATTCGTCGTTGATGCGTCCGATAAGGTGGTGTGCCGTCATATCAAACGAACAGGGTACTACGGAGGTGTAATTGTTGGCTATCGCCCATTCATCAGTATCCTCGCCGCGGTCGTGATTGACAAAATCGCCTGCTAACCAGAGATATTTTCTGCCGTAAGGGTCGGTGCGCTCGTCAAATTTTTCCTGCCACTTGGCACGCGCTTGGCGGCAAATGCGAACTCCTTTGATGGGCTGATTTTCCCTTTGGGCAGGGAAATTGACATTGAGGGCGGTAAATTTGGCTAACCCTTTTTCCAAAACCTGCTGGGCAATGAATTTTACATGCGAGCGCACATGGCTAAAATCTGCCTCGTCGCTATAATTGCACAAAGAATAACCAATCGAGGGCAAGCCTTCTATCGCCCCTTCTATCGCCGCCGACATCGTACCCGAATACAGCACGCTGATGGAAGTGTTGCTACCATGATTGATGCCACTAACTACCAAGTCAGGCGTTTGGTCGGGGAAAAGATGAAATTTCGCCAACTTGACACAATCGGCAGGCGTTCCCGAAACCTCGTATGCCTCTATGCCTTCAAAAATAGAAGAGCGGCGAACTTTTAGCGGCGAATGTATCGTAATGGCGTGTCCCATGCCTGATTGCGGACTATCGGGGGCTACCACCACTACCCGACCCAATTCAGACATAATTTCTACTAAGGTGCGAATCCCTTTGGCAGTAATGCCATCATCGTTCGAAACCAAAATCGTAGGACGTTTAGACAGAGCAGTTTCTGACATAAAAGTAGAGTTTGAGAAAGGCAAAGATACCAATTTATTCTCATTTGCCCAATTTTTACCAGAAAGAACCCCTTTCAGGAGTATTGATGTTAAATTCTAAAAATCAGATTCGAGTGTAGGGACAAGGCACCGCCTTGTCCTACTGTCTTGTTCGCAGTCTTATTCGTGGTGAGATTGAAATAAAAAAGAGTTTTCAGACCTAAAAATAATAATGCCCTTACAAACCAAAAGACAAAAAATAACCTTTCGTTCCGAAAAAGAAGAAAGGTTATCGCCTGTAAAGCATTTTGGGTAGGATAAAATGGCAGCGTTACTTGTCATTCCTTTTGGGCTTATTTCCCTAAGGCTTCTGCACCCCCTACAATTTCTAAAATCTCTTTGGTGATATTTGCCTGACGCGCTCTATTGTAGGAAAGTTTGAGTTCCTTCAATAGCTCACCTGCATTTTCGGTAGCCTTGTCCATTGCCGTCATGCGCGAACCTTGTTCGGAGGCGTTAGATTCTAAGACACTCTTGTAGAATTGTATTTTGAGCGTCTGTGGAATAAGACTTTCCAAAATCTCCTCTTTGTTGGGTTCGAAGACGTAGTCAGATTGTAGTTGTTTGTCTTTCGACTTAGACGTTTGCGAAGCCGCAGGCGCGTCCTCTTTCACAATTTGAATGGGAAGGAGCGTTTCGGTTTGGAGAATCTGGGTCGCAGCGTTCTTAAATTCGTTATATACCAATACTACCTTGTCGTATTTTTTGTCTAAAAAGCCCTTCATCGCAAATTCTGCCGCAGGAAGTACATCGCCAAAACCTAAGTCTTTGGCAGTCAGAATGGTGCTATAATCACTAATAAGTGGCACATTCCGACGCTTGAAATACTCGTATCCCTTTTTGCCGACACAAAGCAGGGTTACATTTCCTTTGGCGTGTTGGCTTCGATAGGTATCGTTGAGAAGCAGATTTACGGCTCTTGTTACATTTGTGTTGAAAGCACCGCAAAGCCCTTTGTCAGAGGTAATGACCACTAAGAGTATCTTTTCGGGTGTGCGTGCTTGGCTATAAGCATTGTTGAAATCATCACCCACCAAGGAAGAGGTTACATTCTGCAAAATTTGAGTGAGCTTCTGTGCGTATGGGCGCATCTGCACAATTTTGTTTTGAGCGCGACGCAACTTGGCAGCCGCCACCATTTTCATCGCCTTGGTGATTTGCTGCGTAGATTTAACAGAGGAAATTCTATTGCGGACTTCTTTTAAACTTGGCATAGGGTTAGATGAGTCTAATGCTTGTCAATCTTTTGCTTGTCAATCTTTTGAAACGCCAAGCCAGCAGCAGCCTGCCACTCGCTTGGCGTTTTGGGGTTATTTGCTAAATCCTTTGGCAACATCAAGGGCTACTTTTTTGAGTGTAGCCATAATGTTATCGTCCCATTTTTGGTTGCGGATTTGTGCAAGTGTATCTGCCTGATTGCGGCTTAATTCGCTCAAATAGGCTTCTTCAAAGGCTTTCACCTTTTCCACAGGAACAGTATCGATAAAGCCATTTGTAGAAACATAGATAATCGCTACTTGCTTTTCTACCTCCACAGGCGAATATTGCTTTTGCTTCAAAATTTCAGTGTTCCTACGACCGCGCTCAATGACAAGTTTAGTTGCTGCATCAAGGTCAGAGCCGAATTTTGAGAAGGCTTCCAACTCGCGAAACTGTGCTTGGTCTAATTTGAGCGTACCCGCTACCTTCTTCATAGGCTTGATTTGTGCCGAACCCCCTACACGCGATACCGAAATACCTACGTTGATGGCAGGGCGAATACCAGAGTTGAAGAGGTTGGTTTCCAAAAATATCTGTCCGTCGGTAATAGAAATTACGTTGGTAGGGATATAAGCCGAAACGTCGCCTGCTTGTGTTTCGATAATAGGAAGGGCAGTAAGCGAGCCACCCCCTTTTACGACAGGCTTCAAAGATTCGGGCAAATCGTTCATCTTTGCCGCCAATTCGTCAGAATTGATAACCTTTGCTGCACGCTCTAAAAGGCGTGAGTGTAGGTAGAATACGTCCCCAGGATAGGCTTCACGACCGGGAGGACGGCGCAAAAGCAAAGACACTTCGCGATAGGAAACGGCTTGTTTTGAAAGGTCATCATAAATTACTAAGGCAGGACGACCTGTGTCGCGGAAGTATTCGCCAATAGCCGCACCTGCAAAAGGCGCGTAAAATTGCATAGGGGCAGGCGAAGAGGCAGGCGCAGCTACAATCGTGGTGTATTTCATCGCACCATAGCGTTCTAAGGTAGAAACGATACCTGCTACCGTAGATGCCTTCTGACCGATAGCAACATAGATACAATAAACAGGATTGCCTGCTTCGTAAAATTCTTTCTGATTGATAATGGTATCTATCGCAACCGTAGTTTTTCCTGTTTGGCGGTCGCCGATAATAAGTTCGCGCTGTCCTCTGCCGATTGGCACCATGGCATCAATCGCTTTCAGACCTGTCTGCAAAGGCTCTTTTACAGGTTCGCGGAAAATTACGCCCGGTGCTTTGCGCTCGATGGGCATTTCATAGAGTTGCCCTGAAATAGCTCCTTTGCCGTCGATGGGCTGTCCTAAGGTATCCACCACGCGCCCTACCACGCCGTCGCCTACCTTGATAGAAGCGATACGTCCTGTGCGTTTTACGGTATCGCCTTCTTTGATAGTGGTGTAATCGCCGAAAAGTACCGCCCCAACGTTGTCTTCCTCGAGGTTGAGTACCAAGCCTGTAACATCATGGGTAAATTCTAAAAGTTCGCCTGCGCGAGCATTAGTGAGTCCGTAGATGCGTGCCACGCCGTCGCCAACTTGCAACACCGTGCCTACTTCTTCGAGTTCGGCTTCGGTCTTGAAGCTCGAGAGCTGTTCGCGTAATATCGCTGAAACTTCGTCAGGTCTTACTTGTGCCATATAGGTAACCGTTTTGTATGATGCGTATTTAGAAGATGCGTAATGGATTAGACAAAAAAGAGGCGGCAAAGGGGCAAACTACCTTGAATAAGTGGTGTCCCTTATCGGGGATTTGCAGATATAGTAGCGAATAAGCCATGCGAAGCCTCTTTGCAGAGCGGGGAAACCGACTCTGAAAGGAGTTAGTTGTGTGTATAAAGTTTCTTTCTCAACTCCTGCAAGCGCGTTTTGATAGAATCATCTACCTGCTTTCCTGCCACGCTCAATACGTAGCCGCCGATAAGGGTAGGGTCTATTTTTTCGTGTAATTCTACCGCTGCCTTGCCCGAAATTTGCTTAACACGTTCCTTGAAGGCTTCGCGTAGGGTTTCATCGAGGGGGGCAGCCGTAATAACTTGTGCGATAGAGATGCTCTTGTGCTGATTGTAGAGGTTGCGAAACTGTTGGGCTACTTCACCCAAAGCACCCTCTCTGCCTTTGCGAGTGAGGATTTCGAAGAAAGTCGTCAGTAGCGCACTGCTCTGCGTGAAGATGGCTTTTAGAACGTTGAGCTTTTTGCCACTATTGATAATGGGGCTTTTGAGCATCTTATCTAAATCGCGATTCTGTTTGATGGTAGCCGCAATCTCTGCCATGCTTTCAGCAACGGCTTCTAATTCACCGCGCTCAAGGGCAAGGTCGAAGATGGATTTGGCATAGCGGGAAGCAACTCTTACGTCAGACATAGCGTTAGGGCAGGGAGGGAAAAATTACGAAAATAGAAGAGAGAACAAGTAATAAACAAGGATTATTGAAAGTAGGGCTGCATGAGAAAATGTCGCCAATCAGACCTACTATGGGTAAAGTTGTAAGTGGAAAGAGCCTTAGTTTAACGGCGTTTCTTTGAGGTAGCTTTTCACCAACTCTTGCTGTGAAGCGTCGTTAGAGAGCTGCTTGCGAATGAGCTTTTCAGCAATTTCCAAAGAGATTTCTGCTACTTTGCTTTTTACTTCGCCTAAGGCTTGCTGTTTCTGACGCTCGATTTCTGCTTTTGCGTCTTCTACAATGCGATTGTACTCTACCGTCGCTTTCTGACGTGCTTCTTCGGTCAGGGCAGTAGCCGTTTCGCGTGCCTCTTTGAGGAGTTTTTCGCGCTCGGTGCGTCCTTCTTGTTTAATTTTTTCAATTTCTTTTTCCAAATCAGATTTGGCTTGGCGTGCAATCTCGGCAGCGGCTAAGGCTTCCTCGATAGACTTTTCACGCGCTTCTACTGCGCCCAAAATGGCAGGCCAAACGAACTTGCCCAAAACGATTACTAAAAGCACGAAAACAAGTGCCGTCCAGAAGACAAGCCCTATGCCGGGAGTTACGATAGCAGGTAGTTGCAGTAATTGCATAAGATTATATCGTTTAAAGATGATTTCGTTAGGAGTCGGGATATATCAGAAGTAGAACGAAATTTCGATAAGATTCGAACCTTTTTTATTCTCTGGTTCTCTTTGTGTTGCTTTTTGGAAAGTAGAAGATGTAGGTTTTGAAAACAAACTTTTCATTTGCCTACACCTTCTTTCCTTTTAGGAAAGGACAGAATTAGTTGCCCTGACCAATCAAGAAACCAACTACGATAGCAAAGAGAGCTGCACCTTCAATAAGAGCGGCTGCGATAATCATAGCAGTTTGGATTTGTCCTAATTTTTCAGGCTGACGTGCCATCGCTTCCATAGCGCGACCGCCTACCTGACCAATACCAATACCTGCACCAAGTACCGCCAAACCAGCACCAAGACCACCGCCAATTGCGTTGAGTGTGCCAGAAAGTTCCATGAAGATAGCCATCAAAGTAGAAAGCATAATGAGAATAAATTAAGGAGTAATGAATAGAAAGAAAAGAAAACGGGAATTTGAGGGGCTGCGCCTTTTGTGGCGCAAAGATAGCACAAAGAAATCAGATTAGAAACTTATCGCCTCAATTAAGACTTTTTCTAAAAGGCAGCGATTTTAATGATGGTCTTCCGCAACGGCTTGTCCGATAAAGAGTGCCGTAAGCAAGGTGAAGATGTAGGCTTGTAAAAGTGCTACAAAAAGTTCTAAGCAATTCATCGCCAATACGAAAAGCGTAACGGGAACACCTAAGAACATATTTTGGAAAATAAAGACCAAGCCTACTAAGCTCAAAATGATAGTGTGTCCTGCCGTAATGTTGGCAAAAAGACGAATCATAAGGGCGAAAGGCTTTGTAAAGATACCGATTACTTCGACAGGAATCATAATGATAAGCAAAGGCTTAGGTACGCCGGGAGTGGCAAAGATGTGTCCCCAATAGCTCTTGTTGCCTGAAAAAACGGTGAGAAGCAGGGTAAGCGAAGCCATAACCATTGTAAAGGCAATGTTACCCGTTAGGTTTGCGCCTGTGGGAACTAAGCCCAAAAGGTTATTGACCCAAATAAAGAAAAAGAGGGTAAGCAGATAAGGCAGATACTTTTTGTAGTAATGATGACCGATATTGGGCAGCGCAATTTCGTCGCGAATGAAAAGGATAAGGGGTTCTAAAAGCGACTGTAAGCCTTTGGGGGCTTGGCTTGCGCGTTTGGCGTATGCCGATTTGACATTAAAAAATATAAGAAGCAAAATCACCACACTAATAAGCATCGAGGCTACATTTTTGGTGATAGAAAAGTCTAAGGGTTGAGAAACGCCTTCCAACTTCTTGCCTTGTGCGTCGGCTAAATAAATATGTTCGTGGTCGAGGATATAGTGGCTATTGCCCTTGCTCACAACGGGGCTATGGTGAAATTCGCTCGATGAGAAAACGACAAGTCCTTCGTTTGTCCAAAGGATAATCGGCAGCGGAATACTGTAATGATGCTCTTTACCCGTCGTTTCGTCGGTAGTAGAGATTAGATGCCATTCGTGTGCATCTAAGATGTGGTGGTTTATCATTTCAGCCACATTGAATTTTTTACCATCAGTACCACCGCCAGCGAAGGCAGGAAGGGTAAAGCCTACTAAAAGGCTTAGAATCAGGAGAGTAGCGAGTTTTTTCACCTTATTGTTCGTTTTGCTTGAAAGAGCTATCTGAATTTTGGCGCAATTTAGCCAACAATGTTCGAATTTCAAATCCGATGAATAGAAAATAAAGAATGAAGAAGGTAAAGGCAAAAAGCATTTGATTTTGTCTTTGATAGTACAAATAGACAAAAAGCACTACGGCTGAAAGCAAAAGCCGAATTCCTGTGGCGGCTAAGGTCATATTGGCAAAATCTTCGTTGCCCAAGCCTTTTTTTGAAATCATGTACGTAACCAAGGTCAGGAGCGTACAATATCCCAGCACCCACCAAGCATGCACATGGAAGTAGGCAGGCGCAAAGAGTGCCACACCGCCCATGATTGCCACTATCAGCGCGACGAAAAAGGCAAAGGATTTGAGAAAACCGCCATCGAGAAGTGCGTTGTCAGAAGATGCCATTTGCAGTCAGAAGTCGGGTAGAGATGTCGAGTATAATAGAAATGCTTTGGGGCTTTGGCGTTAAAAAAAAGACCACAAAGGGAACTTTTTTCACTTTTCGGATAAGCCCTGCTCAAATGCGTTGCAAACTTAGCAATTATTTCTTTTGTCTCAGACACTTGAAAGCAACTTTTGTGTATTTTTCTTAAAATTTCTATAATTTGGGTCTGAAAAATGCGTTTTTGCTGCAATCCTTTCTTGTCTTTCCTTAGCCTATCTTCAAAAAGAGCCTATAAATGTTACTTCAAACCCAAGACCCAAAAAATAAACGCCAAATAAACACCAAATAAATCTGATATAAACGCTAAAAATTCTATCCTACCCCAAAATATAGAAATTGAGATAGAAATAAAGTGGCAAAACAAACCCAAGAGCTTTCAAGCCCCTTTGCGTTTGAGCCAAACTTTATTTTGTTTTCAAACTTTTGAACGACTTGTTATCCCCTTTTTCTAAAATTTGAAGCAAATGCCTACTATTTACGATGTTGCCCGCCAACACTTTGAAGCGGCACACTATCCTACCGCCTTGCCCATCGAGGCTGCCTATCTACACATTGGCGTTTTCTTGGGTTGGGCTATTGAAGAAAACCTCATCAGCGATGCCTTCGAGGAAGATTTTATGCTCAAAATCAGGCACTTTAAAAATAGAGAGGTTTCCTGCACCGTTATTAGCGCACTTTGGGACGGCTATATCACCGACGAGATGCTCAATCGCGACGGACGCTCTTTTGCCGAAAGCTATTATCTGACGGGTTTTTATCTCAAAGATTATCACAAGTTATACCCCAAAGCCTCCACCATTTACCACATAGAGGACACTTGGGAGCATTACGAAAAGGTAAAGGCGCACCTTTCCGAAAAATATCGCGAGTGGAGAGAAGAAAATCGTCAGAAAAATCGTTCCTAAGTGGCTTCTAAAAAAGAGGCTTGGGGCAGTGATGTTAAATTCTAAAAATTAGGTTCGAGTGTAGGGACAAGGCATTGCCTTGTTCGCTATTAAGATTGAAATAAAAAGGGTTTTTCAGACCCAAAAATGGGTTTTAGTCCAAATTTTATTTCGCCTGTCATTTGACAAAACAAGGTTTTTCGCAGAACTTAAATTATCGAGGCTTGGGGTTTGTATCCAAAACTACACCACCCTTTTCAAGATTTTGATTTGGTTGCGCCCTGTTTCTATGTAGCCCATTTCTTTGAGCTTTTTGATAAGGTGCGTAGCCGATTCGCGTTGAATGTTTAATTCTTGTGCAATTTCTTCATGGCTGACCTGCAAAACTTGCGTCTTTTGTGCCAAAGCACGCGCTTTGAGGTACTTCCAAAGGCGTTTGGTCGATGACTATACGATAAGTACATTTAGAAAAGAACTTGCCTTTTATCAATACTTCCCAAAAAGAGTGAGTAGCATTTTCTGCATTGTTTTTTATTGCTTACATTTGTGAGATGAACAAATAGCCCTACACATGGAAATGAAGACGACAGACTTGCAGAGCGCAATCAACAATATATACAATCATTTATACGGTAATTCAGAAACTCGTACCCCGCAAGGAATTAGTATTGAAGTGGGTAAGATTTTGCATACCGCTATGTATTTGGAAGAGCAAGCAAAAAATGGGGCTGCCTTTGAATTTAGCCCAAAAAATATAAAGGATTTGAGAGAAAACGCCAATAATTGTGCTGATATTTTTGCAGAGAACCTACGCAAAAAATTTGCGTCTATGAACTCTGCTTGGAATTTCTACGAACTTTCAGATGAAATAAAGTTAAATAATTTTGATTTGGCTTACACTTGTTCGCAACTCAACTACATCAAAGTTTCAGATACCAAAAGAGATGTATTTGGTGATACGGTAGAGATTATTCGTGGGCAATGGGCAAAACAAATAGGCGGGCAATTTTTTACAGATAGTTTAGTTACAAAACTGGCTATGTACCTTTTAAATTTCAACCCTTTAAATGGTGATGATTTAGTAGATATTTGTGCTGGTACAGGTGGTTTTTTACTATCAGGATTAAACCACATTAGAGAAATTTTAGAAAAGCAAAATATAGAAAATGTAGAATTAGAGTTGGTCAAACTTGCAAAAAATAGTTTAAAAGGACAAGAAATAGATAAAGAAGTTTGTGCGGTGGCTAATGCTACTCTAACTGCTCGATTAGGTAAAAACGATTTGCCTTTTGTATTAAATGGTGACTCGTTAAATTTCAACAATGAAAATTTATTAGGTATTGGTTTTGATAAACATTTGTGCGTCGCATCAAACCCGCCCTTTGGCACTAAAATCACGATTAAAGATTATAAAGTTTTAAAAAATTTTGAATTAGCAAAAAGTCATTCAAAAAATGATTTCTTGTTTAATGAAAAACTTAGTTTTCGTTCTCCTGATACACTATTTGTTGAACAAAATGTAAAGTTATTAAAAAAAGGTGAAGGTCGTTTGGCAATTATTTTACCTTATCAAATACTTTCGGGACCCCAAACTGCATTTATTAGAAATTGGTTGTTAAAAAATACGATTATTCAGGCAGTTATAGATTTGCCAAGCGAAACTTTCCAGCCACACACAGGCACAAAAACCTGCTTGTTGCTTGCACAACGTAGAAAAGAAGTTTTGGAAAATATAGAAAATATAGAAGATTACCCTGTTTTTATGGCAATTCCTAAGTATATTGGACACGATAGACGAGGTAAAACTGTTTATAAAAAATTGCCAAATGGTAAAAATTCAAATGAAGTTTTAACAGATTTTCCAGAATTGCAAAAGGCTTTTGAACTTTACAAAAGTGGCGAAAATCCAACTGAAAAATATGAAAATTCATACGTTATTTCTTCAAAAAGAATTATAAAAAATGACTTACTACAATTAAATGCCCAATTTTACAAGCCAAGTAAATTTAACAGCAAAATTGTTGTTAATGAAAAATGGAATTTTGTAAAAATTGAAGACGTTACAGAAAATATATTTTTTCCCACTCGCTTTAAACGAAACTATGTAGATTACTTTAAAGGTGCAATACCCTTTTTTGGTGGTTCTGATATTTTACAATTAATTTCAGAAACAGGCAAATGGTTAAGCCCAGATAACCCAAATATAAAAGACTTAACGGTAAGAAAAGATTGGATTTTGATAACTCGTAGTGGCTCAACGGGCATTGTTTCCATTGTACCAGAGGCTTGGGAAGGAATGGCAATGTCTGAACACATTATTAGAATAATACCCAAAACAGAGCTTATCAATCCGTATTATTTGTTAGGGTTTCTACGTTCAAATTATTGTAAAGAAATTTTGGGTAAAGGAATTTTCGGTTCTGTTATTGACGAAATAGAGCCTAATTTTATTGGAAAAATAGAAATTCCTATACCCAATAACAAAACCGAAATTCAATCTATTATTGCTCAAATAGAACTTGCTGAAAAGGCACGAAATGAGGCTATTTTAAATACACAAACGGGATTATCGGAACTAAATTTACTATTTGAAAAACATTTTACTTAACTAATTTTGCGTTTTTCTGCGTGTCTTTTGGTTATTTCTTCCATTAAAGCAACCAACTCTTCTAAGGTTAAATTTCCTTGTAATTGGTTGCTTCTATGTAACATCAAAAAAGCATTTTTAGGCTCGTGTTTACCGTCCCTGTCCAAAGGGTGTAAATGTCCTGATTGTATTATTTTGGCATCATCAACTACTTCTTTCAAAGAAATAGGCAACAGTTGTATAGGGTCAAGATAAAAATTAGGCTTTACCTCGTGTTCAATTAACCAATTAAATGAATTTTGTATAGTGTTTTCGGGTAGTAATGGTGCGTTATCCATACTTAACAACTGCAAAAAGTATTTTATTTCTACTAATGTTGCTGTTATTTCGTCTGCATAAAATTTGTGGTCTGTTGGCAATAACCACCTGCTTATACGATTGCCATCGTTCCCATCTTGCGGTCTGCCTGGCACCCTGCTTGATGTTGGTTTCCAAGGGGGAGAGCGTCTGCCTGCATCTCGTAATTTTGTAGTAATTCTTAATATTTGGCGTTTATCATAGCCAAAATCTACACACAGTTCACTAAAAACACTTGAAATATCTTTAATCATTGTCCGCACTTGCTCGACATTGACTTGGTATTCAAGTTTTGCATATTCTTGCAGTCTATTTAGTTGTTTTTCCATTGATAATTTTTTGTGTTAAAAAAAGTTAGACATGTTTCATGTATTTGATAAAACTTATCAAAATATTAAAAAACTACACCACCCTTTTCAAGATTTTGATTTGGTTGCGCCCTGTTTCTATGTAGCCCATTTCTTTGAGCTTTTTGATAAGGCGCGTAGCCGATTCGCGTTGAATGTTTAATTCTTGTGCAATTTCTTCATGGCTGACCTGCAAAATTTGCGTCTTTTGTGCCAAAGCACGCGCTTTGAGGTACTTCCAAAGGCGTTTGTCTAAGTTTTCAAAGGCAATTTGGTCGATGACTTCTAAAAGGCGATTGAAGCGATTTTGATAAGTTGTGCCAATAAATTCGCGCCACTCCTTGTATTTTTGCCACTCCTCGATGTACTGAATCGGAATTGCCCAAAATTCGGTATCCTCCTCGGCAATGGTCTTGACCTCGCTGGGGCGTTGGGTAGAGCAGCAGGTAAGCGAAAGGGCGCAGGTTTCGCCCGGCATCAGGTGGTACAAAAAGGTTTCTTTGCCATCTTCGCTTTGGCGCAAAACGCGGATACAGCCTTTGGTCAGAATGGGCATCATCTTGATATAGCGTCCTGCCTCCATCAAAACCGTGCCTGCTTTTACCGTCTGCAAGACTGCATTTTTTTCAAACTCTTGTTTTAGTTGCGCATCAGCAAAAAACTGAATCGGATTTCTATTGGTACTCATAAAAGGGGGGCGAAGTTTGTCGGGATTAGTCAAATTTGCTTGAAAAACTTGTTTTGTTTTCCTACTAAAATGTTTTTGGAAACTGCAATCTACGTTTTCTGACCGAAAAATAAAACAAATCCTATCCCCCATTTTTCCAGAAAGGAATTTTTGGGCGATAGGTCTGTGATTTTTTGATAAGATTTTTACTAAGACAAGAAAAAGAAAATAAGGTAGCCAACAGTTTAGGCGGCTATTTTTTCTTTTCAAACCAAATCGAGCGCACCGATACTACCGATTTTAGCTCGTGTAAAATAAAATACAAGCCAAAATAAGTTCGGTTCAGATAAAGGGCGTGTTGTGAGCCGCGTGCCTGTTTGGAATTGCGTAGTTCGTCCATTTTGGAAAGCCGCTCGCCAAATTCGTTGAGTTTATCAAAATAAGCATCATCGCCAAAATCGAAGGTGTCGCCTTCAAAAGGCGTTGTGGTGAGCAAAAGCAGTTCGCGAAAGACCGCTACAAAAAACTTGCGCTCTTCGGGCGTATCGCTGGGCAGCAAAAAGCCCAACTCTTCGAAGAGCGTTTCGGCTTTGCTTTCTTCTACCAAATTGTCCCTATCCATTACCTTAAAGTGCTTGGGATAGTAGTCGGCAGGAATTTTTTTGACGCAGCCAAAATCTATAATACCTACTTTTCCTTCGGGCGTGAATAAGAAATTGCCAGGGTGCGGGTCGGCATGGACTTCTTGTAGCTCGTGCATTTGCTTATCGTAAAAATCCCATAGCGTCTGCCCTACTTGGTTGCGAATTTCTTGGGAAGGATTGCTTGCCAAAAAAGCGTCTAAATGCACGCCTTCGAGCCAATCCATTGTCAGGACTCTTTCAGCGGAATATTCTTTGTAGTAAGTAGGAAAAAACGCACCTTTGATGTCGGCGCAGGCTTGTGTAATTTTTTCCGACCGCTGCAATTCTTCTAAATAATTGGTTTCCGATTTGAGCATATCGCCCACTTCATTCATATACAAGTCCAAATCTTTTTCGCTTAGGCGCAAAAGCTGCATGGCAAAGGGCTTGACCATCTTCAAGTCGGAATCGATGCTATCTGCTACCCCCGGATACTGGACTTTTACTGCCATCTTTCTGCCTCCTTTTTCGGCTTGATGCACCTGCCCAATAGAAGCAGCATTGACGGCATCTTTGCTAAAAGCATCAAAAATTTCGGTCGGTGTTTTGCCAAAAGCCTCTTTGAAGGTCTTGACTACCAAAGGATAAGAAAGCGGCGGCGCAGAGTATTGCGACATCTTAAACTTTTCGCTATAAGCACTGGGCAAAACGCCTTCGCTCATGCTCATCATCTGCGCCACTTTCAAGGCACTGCCTTTGAGTTTGCTTAGGGTTTCGTAGATGTCGGCGGCGTTTTCCTTGTCTAAATCTGCTTGGGTTAGATTTTTATCTACAATTTTTCGCGCATAGTGCTTGACATAATTGCCGCCTACTTTCAAACCTGTTTTGGCAAAGCGGGCAGCGCGTTCTACCTTACTTGTGGGGATACTATTTTGGGGCTTATTTTCCATAGTGTTCGGAATCTGGACAGAGGGTTTCGAATGGGAAGCGTCTTGAAAACACGTCGCATCTTGGGTGAGATAGCTTTTGGGCGTAGCCTCTTCGATAACGGATTTAGACTGCAAAAGTTCAACCTTTTTGTTTTGTTTAGGCTATCCAACTTTTTACCGTATCATAGCCCCATTCTATCAGGACAAAAGAAAAAATCAGACTCCAAAAAAGCGCACTTAACGCCATAAAAAGCACAATTCTACTCTTTTTTTCGCCAAAAGAAACGGCAATCAATGTCCCTACAATAGGGCTAAAAAGTAGCGGCGTGAGAAAGGCTACCCCTACGATACCATATTTGCGCCAAATGCGCACGATTCGGCGATTGCGCGGCGTGAAGGTTTTTCGCTTTTTAAAAAAGGTATCGAGCAGCCAAAGCCGCATAGGGCTGCCGCCCCAACTAAAAAAAGCAGCACTAAACGTCGTGCCTGCACTTGTAGCGACAACCGTTTCCAAAATCGACAAATTCAGGCTTGCGCCTGCCAAAGGTGCTAAAATAAACTTGAAGGTAGCCAAGAAAAAAACGTAAAAATAGCTCTCCCAATCCATAAATATAAGCGGAAATATAAGCCGTAGGCGTGAAAAACAGTCTAAGTTAGGAAAAGAATCCTTATTTTGCATAGCCTTTTCGCCTCTCTAAAAAGGTTTTCTAAAAAAGACAGCTTATGCCTTCAAAAAATATAGAATTATCGCCAAAAAGTGCTACTATCTTAGGTGCAGGCTGGCTTGGCTTCCCTTTGGCACTTTACTTAGCGCAGGAACACCATTTTGAAATAAACGCCACGACGACCACTGTCGAAAAAATCGCCTCCTTCGAAGCCGAAGGCATCAAGCCCTATTTGCTCGAATTGCCCCTTTCTACTCGAAAAGAAGTTGCTCTTGATGCAGCAAGTCAGGATAGCTCAACCCTCGATTCGCTCTTCGAAACTGCCTTTATCTGTTTTGCCTTTCCGCCCAAAAGCCGCAACCAAAAAGAAGCAGACACTTATTCCGAAAAAGTGCAAAGTGTCATTGATTTTTTATCAGAAAAGTATAAAAATTTAGATAACAAAGAGCAAAAACCCAAGCTCATCTTCCTTAGTTCTACTTCGGTCTATCCCGATTGCAACCAAGAGGTAGAAGAAAGCTATCCTATTACCGCCCAAAATTCGCCTTCGCCGCATATTTTGGCAGCAGAAAACATTTTAAAAACACAGACGATTTTTGACTATTGCATCTTGCGTTTGGCGGGTCTGATGGGCTACGACCGCTGTGCAGGCAAATATTTTGCAGGGCAGCAAAATCTTACCTTTGGCAATCAGCCTGTCAATCACGTGCATCGCGCCGATGTCGTTCGCATTATCTACGAAATTATGAGGGAGGAAAATCCGCTTTTTCAGCAGCAAATTTGGAATCAGGTTTTCAATGTCGTTGCGCCCATTCACCCTTTGCGCAAGCGTTTGTACCTTTCTAATGCTTTCAAATACAAATTCGAGCCGCCGATTTTTGTAGAAAGTCCTGCACCGCCGCATAAGGTTGTCAGGGGGGAAAAGTTGGAAAAAGCCTTAGATTACGACTATCTTTTTCCAAACCCCTTAGAATTTCTTTAAACGCAGGTGTGTTCTAAAACAAGCGAAGCCAACTTCAAGACCTTTTCACCATTTAAAAATTAAAACCATAAAGCCATGCTATTTTCAGAAATCATTGGGCAGGAGGGTATCAAAAATGCCCTTGTCAAGGGACACTATCAAAATCACGTTGCCCATGCACAGTTGCTTATCGGAAAGAGCGGAGGGGCAGGGCTTTCTTTGGCTTTGGCGTATGCCACCTTTATCAACTGTTACGACAAAAAAGAAAACGACGCTTGCGGTAAATGTGCTTCCTGCCATAAGTTTTCCAAACTCATTCACCCCGATTTGCATTTTATCTTCCCCACAGCCGCTACAAAGGAGCTAAAAGAGCGCGAAGATTTTTTGCAGCCCTTCCGCAATTTCTGTTTGGAAAAGCCCTTTGGTACGCTCAACGATTGGAGTAGCTTTTTTGGCGCAGAAGACAAACAACTCAATATCCCAGTTTCGGAAAGCCGCTACATTAGCAAGATTTTATCGATGAAACCTTACGACAAAGGCTATAAAATTCTCATTCTTTGGTTGCCCGAAATGATGCGAGCCGCTGCCGCCAACGCCCTTTTAAAGGGACTGGAAGAGCCGCCTGCCAAGACGCTTTTTCTTTTGGTGAGCGAAAATGCCGAGCAGATTCTGATGACGATTTGGTCGCGCTGCCAGCCCATGCGCATACCGCCCTATCAAGAAGCCGATGTAGAGCATTTTTTGGTAACCAGAGGCGTTTCGCAGGAAAAAGCGCGTGAAATTGCGCCCATTGCAGAAGGCAATTTTTCAGAGGCTTTGCGTTTGGCTTCTTCCGACGACAACAATAGGCAAGAATGGTTGCGCGAATGGCTAAGAATTTGTTTTAAAAATAATGTCGCAGAGCTTATCGCTTGGGGCGAAAAATTCCAAGCCTTAGGCAAAGAGGAGCAAAAAAACTTGCTTCGCTACGGGCTTCATATCTTTCGAAATGCCTTAGCTATCCAAATGCAAGCAGATAATACCGTCCGAATGGATATGCAAACTAAGACCTTTGCCCAAAATTTCGCCAAAGTTCTCACCCTACAAAATACCGAAGTCTTCCTCAAACTCTTCGACGAAGCCTATTTTCACATCGAGCGCAATGCCAATGTCAAGATTCTCTTTCTCGACCTTTCCCTACAAATGGCAAAGTGGCTCAAAAGGTAGGTTTTGCCTTTTTAAACGCTAAAAAAACGCTCCCAAATTTGACTTTTATACCGAAAATAGAGCCAAAAAGTAGGCTTTTTTTCTATCAAATTTGCTTTTCGCCACTGCCACACAGAATAAGGAAAAAGCGAAATCCGCAGTGCAAAAAATCGGTGTTCGCTATTTTGTAGTTTCTTTATCTGTTTTTCAAAGCGAAGTAAGGCTAAAAATAGGGCAAAATCATCTTTGTATTTTTCAATATTTTTCACTTTTTGAAATTCTGCCTTTGCTTTTTTTTCTAAAAAAGAAAGAAAAGCAAGGGCTTCTTCGGTATAAGTTTGGGTAAAATCTTTCGGATTTTGGTGGTAGAAAAGCTCGAAAAAGCTAAAAAATGCACTTTTTTGGGCGGTAAAAATCGTATTTTCAAAGTCGGACGAAGTCGCAAATACTTTTTTTTCCAAAAAAGAGAAGGCGTTTTCTACAATAGGCAACATCTTTTTGAGCGTACCCGCCTTTTTGTGCAAAAGCGAACTGGCAAAAAAATCTATCTTTTCGGCTAATTCGGCGGCTAAAAAGGTGGCGGTCTGTTCCGAAACCTGATAGGCGGCAGCCGTCTGGATAGGGTTTTCTAAAAAGGTTGCTCGAAAATCTTTGTCGGTATAAAGCAGGGCTAAAAAGTATTGGTATTGGGGCGACATTGCATTTTTTTGGCAAAGAAAACAAAGATACAGCAGCGGAAAAGGAACTTTCGAAAAGAAAATGCTTTTTTTTGCTCAAATTTTGGCAAACGCAAAAAAAGCCTTACCTTTGCGGTTCATTATCCAAAAACGGACTCCGTTTGAATTTAGAATCGTCAATTCCAAATTGCCATGAAAAGAACATTCCAACCTTCAAGACGCAAGCGTGCCAATAAGCATGGCTTTCGCAGTCGTATGGAAACACCCGGAGGACGCAATGTTTTGAGAAGCAGACGTGCCAAAGGTCGCTATAAACTGAGTGTTTCAGACGAAAAATCTCACAAGTAATATAGCACCGACTTCTGCCAATGTCTTCACAAACATTACCCAAATCGGAACGACTTTATCACAAGAAAGTTATACAGGAGCTTTTCAAGGAAGGCTCCTCTCTTTTTTCCTACCCTTTCAAACTCATTTTTTTGGTAGAAAAAGAGCCATTGCTTTCCCCTACAAAACCTACTTTTCCTGCCTTGCTTATCAGTGTGGGCAAGAAAAACTTTAAAAAGGCACACGACCGCAATCGCCTCAAACGCCAAATCCGCGAAGCCTATCGCCTACAAAAGGGGCTGCATTTTTCGAAGCCTGCGGCTACGCCTATTCGCGCCCTTGCCCTGATTTATGTGGGAAAGGAACACAACACGACGGCACTTTTAAGTCAGAAAATTCACTTTTTGCTTAAAAAGCTAACCGCTTGATAGCAAGAAACTTAGCCCCTTCTATTGCCCATTTAGGGTATCAAATCGTCCATGCCAAAAACGCCTTTTTTACCGTACAAAAATTCGGCAGCCACTACTGCACCTAAGGCAAAGCCCTGCCGCGAATGTGCCTTGTGTGTGAGCGAAATTTGGTCATATTCGCCTTCTAAAAAGAGCGTATGCGTGCCGACAACGCCTTCCTCGCGTAGGGCTTCAATGGGTAGCGTCGCTGGTGCAAGGTCTTGTCCTTGGTTTAGCGTCCATTGTTGTAGTTTCTGAAAGTGAGGCAGCACTTGTTCGGCTAAGGTGATGGCTGTACCGCTGGGTGCGTCCTTTTTTTGGGTATGATGGATTTCGGTAATGTGTGGCTGATATGCCTGTGGCGCAGCTAATTGGCTCATCAGGCGGCTCATCTTGAAAAAAAGATGCACGCCGATAGAAAAATTGGAAGCCCAAAAGAAAGAGCCACCTTCTGCCAAACAGTCGCGCTCGAAGGCGGCTTTGGCATCGAGCCAACCTGTTGTGCCGCTCACTAAGGGCAGGCGATTTTGTAGGCAGAGATAGGCGTTTTGGGCGGCAGCTTCAGGGGTTGTAAATTCTATCGCTACCTGCCCTAAGCGAATTTTTTGCGCTGCCACTTCGGGCGTGTCGGTCTTTTGCACCACAGCGGCGATATGATGACCGCGCTCTTGTGCAATTTTTTCTATAATTTGCCCCATTTTTCCATATCCTATCAAAACAAGGGCAAGTGCTGGCGGAGAAGAAGTCATAAATGCGTTTTTTTTCTGAAAAAATCTTAAAAAAAAGAGTCTTGATGCCAATTTTTGGCTATCTTGTCATCAGGGTTACAAAGGTAAGACTTTCTGGCTTTTTCTTTTTCACCCTTTTCTTTTTCACTTCATTCTTTTTGTAGCGATATGAAAGCAATTTTGGCAGGTGTGGCAAATTCTATTGCACTATTGACAGCACAGGTAGCTTTTTGGGCAATTCTGATAATCGTTTTTGGGTTTTACAATCCTCTTGTTGCCTTTTTTAGCCTGATTCCTGTTATGCTATTTAGTTATCTAAAAAGTTTCGGTTATTTTCTCAAACTATTAAAGCTTCCCAATGCAGACGAAGAATACAGACGTTTCAGAAATCGGAACAAAGACTCGACTTGGCGCATGGAGGGCGTGCAGACAGATTTGACGTTGGGTTCTCTTGTTGCCTTTTTTCCGCTTTTTTTTGGGTCGGCTTTTATTATATTCAGCAGCGGATTTCTCTATGAAAGCTATGAATTGAGTGCGCATGCCAAGATTTCGCCTGCGGTGGTGGTAGAAAAGCGAACCTACGAAAGCAGGGGCGTTAAGTATCAATTAGACCTCGAATTTTTCTGTTCCGACGAAAAAGATGCTACGCCAACTTTGGAAAAATTAGACATCAGTTCGGCATTTTATGAGGAGGTAGAAAAGGGCGACACCCTTCTGATTCGCCATTCTACGCGCAACTGTGATGTTTTGGAACTTGCGTATTAGACTTTTCCGAAAACAATTTTTACGAAATTTTCATAAAACTTTGAAATAAATTTTTAATAAAATTCTATGAAAGCAATTTGGGCGGGCTTGGCAAATTCGACAATTCTTTTATCCTTGCAGGCTCTTTTTTGGGCTTTTATGATTGTAGTCGTGGGTTATTATTCCTACACTATTGCTTTCTTGTTCATCTTTTTGGTGATGATACTTAGCACTTTTAAAAGTTATTACTACTTTCTCAAACTATTCAAATTTCCCAACTTAGACGAAGAATACACGCGCTTTCAGAAGCGCAAAGAAGACCCTACTTGGCGCAAGCAGGGAGCGCAGGGGCAGTTATTTTTCGGCAATTTGCTCGCCTCTTTTCCGCTTTTCTTTGGGTCGGGCTTTATTCTGATTAGCAGCAGCGATTTTTATGCGCGTTATGAGTTGGAAAATTATGGCAAAATATCGCCTGCCGTTGTGGTGGGCAAAAATACGTACAAAGAAAGAGGGGCAAGGTACAATTTATCGCTTGCATATTTTTGTACGGAAGCAAAAAATGACGCGCCCACTTCTCAAAATATGGAGGTAAGTTTGTACTTTTACGAGCGAATAGACAAGGGCGATACCGTTTGGGTACGTCATTCTACGCGCAACTGTGAGGTCGTGGAATTGGCAGAGCCTCAATAAGGGCAAGGTGGCGCAATATTTCTATCTGCCTTGTGGCTTGTTTGGCGGCAAAGTTTTCGTATTTTTATCGAAAAATCGGCTTTCTATGTCCGAATTGCAGGGTATTTGTTTTTCTTTGCAAAAGAAAGACAAAAAAGCCCGTATCTTGGTGCAACCGAAAAGAGCCGCTGACGGCTTTTCAGAATCAATAGCTCATCAACATAACTAAATATGAATCTCTTTAAGTGGTTTAGCAATCTAAATATCAATGCTAAACTTTCGTTTAGCTACTTTTTTATCGTGGCAATGGTGGTAGCGATGAGCTATGTAGCTCTTTCCGACGTTGAGCGGCTGCGAAACCGTGCCGAGCAGGTTGCCAATAAGCAATTTGCAGGACTCAAACTCCTGACGCATATTGCAGAGGCGTATCCGCTCACGCTCACACGCACGCGCGATGCCATTTTTGCGCCGCAGGCAAATCAGCGTTCCCTTTTTCGCGAGGAGATTTTCTTTTTAGAAAAGCAAATCGATACGTGGAGCAGAGAATTAGATTCCAAACTCGAAACCGACGAGGAGCGCGAACTTTTCGAGCGATATAGCAAGGCTCTTAACACGTTTCGCAAAAAAAGAGGTGAGGTTTTGAGCATAGACAACAATAGCGTTGAATCGGAAGCCGCCCTTACCAAAGCCCTTTATGGCGATTTACAAGCCTCTTCTGATGAGCTAAAAAATGCGATTGACGACCTTATCAAAAAGAAAGAAGAAGTAGCCGAACAAAGCCAAGCGCAAAATCAGGCTACTGTACGCGAAGCCTATATGACTTTGCTCTCTTTGGCAGCGATTACCATTTTGGTAATTTTTGTGATGTGGTTTGTTATCAAAGGTTACGTAAGCAAACCCATCGAGGAATTGGAAAAAAGTGCTGCTGCCGTTGCTTTGGGCGACTTAAACGTGCATATCAAAGGGCATAGAAACGACGAAATTGGCAAACTTTCACAAAGTTTTAATCAGATTGTTCGAAGCCTCGACCAAATTGTAAGCCAAGCCAATGCGATTTCACAAGGCGATTTTTCTACCAATATCACACCCCGCAGTGAAAAAGACCAGTTGGCTATCGCCCTGACGCGCATGACGAGCAATTTGCGCGACCAAAATTATCTCAAAGACGGACTCACACGCCTCAACGTCCTGCTTTCGGGGCATTATAGCACCGAAGAACTCTCCGAGCGCATTATCTCCTTTTTAGGCGAATTTTTGGAAGTGGGCTGTGGCGTTCTCTATGTCTATTACGACGAAACAAGGCGTTTGCACCTGACCAGCTCTTATGCCTTTGTAGAGCGCGATTCTTTGCGCACTTCTTTTGGTATCAAAGAGGGTATCGTGGGGCAAGTGGCACACGAGCGCAAGCCTATTTTGCTCAAAAATGCCCAAAACGAAACGGAAATGCGCATTACTTCGGGTACGGTGGAGCGCAAACCTACACAGGTTCTTGCCTTTCCTTTGGTTTATGAAAATGAACTCTGTGGGGTGATAGAACTTGCCGCCTTCGAGCCTTTCACTGCCTTGCAGCGCACTTTTTTGGAAGATGCAACCGAGACTATGGCTTCGCACCTTTATTCTGCCTTGCAGGAGTCGAAGATGAAACTTCTATTTGAGATGGCAGAATCGGCACGCAAAGAAGCCGAAGAGCAGGCAAAGCGCGTAGAACAAGCCAATCTCCAACTCAAAGCCGAACAAATGCGCGTGCAGCAGCAGTCGGAAGAATTGCAGCAACAAAATGAAGAAATGCAGCAGCAAGCCGAAGAATTGCAGCAAACCAATGAGGAATTGCAACAGCAGCAAGAGCAACTCGAACGCCAAAGAAGCGAACTCGAATTTAGAAATGAACTCTTGGTAGATGCACAAAAAGAGCTTGAAACCAAAGCCGAAGAGTTGCAGCGTTCGAGCAAATACAAGTCGGAATTTTTGGCAAATATGTCGCACGAATTGCGCACGCCTCTTAATTCTATCATCTTGCTTTCGGATATGCTTCGCCGCAATTCTACCAAGACCCTTTCAGACCGCGAAGTTCAGAAATGTCAGGTAATTTATCAATCGGGTAATGATTTATTAAATCTTATCAATGACATCTTAGACATTTCCAAGATAGAGGCAGGGCGCATGGTGGTCAATATTTTCCACTTCCAGACCGAAGAGCTAACCGCCCAACTCAAAGCCCTTTTTGATGAGATTGCCAAACAGAAGGGTTTGCAGTTTCATATCGTCGATGAACTTCAATCCGAATTAGTCAATGACAGGGACAAATTGGCGCAGGTGCTTAAAAATTTCCTTTCCAATGCCTTCAAATTTACGCGCGAAGGCAGCGTTACGCTACGCATTTCGCACAATCCTGATGCCAAAACCAAAGCCAAACACCCAATTCGCATAGGCGTAAAAGATACAGGTATCGGGATTCCGAAAGACAAGCAAAAGATTATTTTTGAAGCCTTCCAGCAAGTAGATGGTTCGGTTTCGCGTGAATTTGGAGGCACAGGCTTGGGGCTTTCTATCGCGCGTGAGCTTACGATGATGCTGGGTGGTGAATTGCATTTGGAGAGCAAGGAAAACGAAGGCAGCGAGTTTTATATCTTATTGCCTTTGCGCAACGAAATTCGCAACTCTTCCATTCGCGACCGCCAAATAGAGGTCAATTACGAACCTAAAAATCTGACTATGCAGGCTGCTACCGAAGTAGCCGAAAATGCGCCGCGTCAGATGCCTATGTATCGAGGAGTGGTCAAACTCTC
The DNA here is from genome assembly GCF_000422585.1 of Hugenholtzia roseola DSM 9546. Taxonomy (NCBI): domain Bacteria; kingdom Pseudomonadati; phylum Bacteroidota; class Cytophagia; order Cytophagales; family Bernardetiaceae; genus Hugenholtzia; species Hugenholtzia roseola. Next base: position 39,497 of record NZ_KE383878.1, on the reverse strand, counting down.
GATAGACGACGACCGCGAAACCATTACCGAAGACGACAAAGTTATTTTGATTGTGGAAGACAACATCGACTATGCCAATAGCTTGGCTGAAATTAGTCGTGGGGCAGGCATGAAAGCCCTCATTGCCACTTCCGCAAAGGAGGCTTTGAGCGATTTGGAGCAAATTGTGCCTGTTGGCATTTTGTTGGATTTGGGCTTGCCTGATATGAATGGTAGCGAACTTTTAGAACTTATCAAACAAAAAGACGAACTTCGCGCCATTCCAATTAGCATTGTTTCGGCACGCGACAAAAACTTAGAACTCTTTGAAAAAGGCGCAATCGGCTACCTACAAAAGCCCATCGAGGCTTGGCAGGTGCGCGAGGAAGTAGTGCGCTTGGCAGGTATTTCGAGCAAACAAGAAAAACAGATGCTTTTGGTAGAAGACGACCCTATCCAACAGGGTTTCTTATTGGAAATGTTCAATAAAGAGGCAGTAAGTTGTAAAGCCGTTACTACCGAAGATGCCGCCAAAGAGGAACTTTCAAAGGGTGCTTATGATGCCGTCATTGCCGACCTAAACTTGGAAAAAGGCAGTGGCATGGCACTTAGCCGCTACATTCGCGAGCAGCGCATGAATATCCCCGTTATCATTTACACCAGCAAAGACCTCACACCCGAAGAAACCAGCGAATTGAGGCTCTATTCGGTGAGTATTATCATCAAAAATCCACAATCGCATAATCAGCTTTTAGATAAAACCAAGATGTTTTTGCATCAGGTTTCGAAAGAAACGCCGATTAAATCGAACAAAAAGCCGCTTTTCAAACCCAAACCTGTCGTGGTAGAGCCTGAACCGCTGCCGCTGCCGCCCGACCCTTCTACCCAAAACGCGCCTGATATTCAGCCCATTCAGGTAGTGAATGAAAAGTTGGAGAAACTCTTAGTCAATGAATCGGAATCGTCTAATATGCTATCTGGCAAGCGTATCTTGATTGTAGATGATGATATTAGAAATGTCTTTGTCATTACGTCGGCTTTGGAAAATCACGAAGCCGAGATTTTTGAAGCCCTCAATGGACAGGAAGCCCTCAATGTTTTGGAGGAGGAAGAAATAGACCTTATTTTGATGGACATCATGATGCCCATCATGGACGGCTATGAAACCATTAAAAACATTCGCAAAGATGAGCGCATCAAGCACATTCCCATCATTGCCGTTACTGCAAAGGCTTTGAAGGAAGACCGCGATAAGTGCATAGAGGCAGGGGCAGATGATTACATGACCAAGCCCATCGACTACAATCTTTTGCTTAAATTGGTACGAGAGCAACTTGAAAGATTGCAGAAAGCGAAAAAGTTGCGTTAGGTAGCGCACCGCACTACCCGATAAATGGATAGAAAAACACAGAAAAACACATAGAAACATAGGGCAGCACTCAAAAGGCTGCCCTATATTTTTTTGCAAAGGCTTCAAAAAAGCTAAATTTTGCCATGTAAGAATTTGTATGAAAAAGGGTGAAAAAGGGGGAAATTGCCTTCTTTTTGTTTAGAATGATTCTAAATTAAGGGTTTTGTCAAACAATCTTCGAGGTGATTAGGTTTGAAAGAAAACTTTTTTTTCTTTATATTAGGATAATTACAATTTTAAGAAGCTAAAATCGAATTTGAAAAAGTGGCTAAGAATCAGCATTTTAGGAATATCAGCACGCCTACTATCTTATTTTCTTTGCTAAAAAGGCGAAAAAGGGAATATAATAGCCTACTTTGGTAGGAAACCAAAATTTAAACACGCCGACTTCACAAAAAAGCAACGATTTGTTTTTTTTAATCTTTTTTTTCATACATTTGCCCATGCTTAGGGTTCGAAGCCCTAACTGCACTTGTAGAAACTTCAAAGATTTAAAAATCCACCTTTAACCACTTTAAAATTTATGCGTGTAAGATTCATCTTTGGTCTTATGATGCTCCTTGCTCTATCCACTACGGCTTGGGCGCAGAATAAGGTCATTACAGGCAAAGTCGTATCGGAGGCAGGCGAAACCATGCCCGGTGTTACGGTGCAAGGCAAAGGCACTAACACAGGTACGCAGACAGACATTGAGGGGAAATATCGCATAGAAGTCCCTTCGGAAGTAGATGTGCTGTTGTTCCGTTTTGTAGGTATGCAAGCGGTAGAAGAAACGATTGGCAATCGCACAACGATTGACGTTACGATGGTAGAAGATAGCAAAGTCTTGGGCGATGTCGTCGTCGTGGGCTTCGGTGTGCCTACAGAGGCAAAGGCTTTGGGCTACGCCGTAGAGCAGGTCAGTGGCGATAAGCTCATGCAATCGCGCGAAACCAACGTTATTAGCGCACTTTCAGGCAAAGCCGCAGGGGTGCAGGTCGTCAATTCTTCAGGTGCAGCAGGCGCGGCTTCTTATGTTAAAATTCGTGGCAATGCCTCTATGACAGGTGAGAATCAGCCACTTATCGTAATTGACGGTATTCCTATCAACAACGACCAACTTCGCACCGAAGACCTCCGCTCTGGTGTCGCGCTTTCTAACCGTGCTATCGACTTAAATCCAGACGATATTGCAGAAATGAACATCTTGAAGGGGGGCGCAGCCGCTGCTATTTACGGCTCACGTGGGGCAAATGGCGTTATTCTTATCACAACCAAAAAGGGACAATTAGGCAAGAAATTTAGCGTAGGCTACACGGGTTCTGTGGAAGTGAGCCAAGTGAACAAACTCCCTGAATTACAGAATACTTACGGACAAGGTATCGATGGAGAGTGGGCTTTGACTACCCTTAGCTGGGGACCTCGTGTTACGGATATGCGCTTAGACGCAAACGGTTTTGCCGTAGGTGCTGAAACACCGGGTGCGACTTCTACGCCTGCACGTGCTTACAACAACACCGAACAATTTTTCCGTGATGGCTTCAAATATGAAAATGCTATCAACGTTTCGGGTGGAACAGACAAGGCTACTTATTTTGCCTCGCTTTCACGCCTAACGCAAGAAGGTATCGTACCGCTCAATACTTTCGAGCGTACCTCTATGCGTATTTCGGGCATGGGCAAAGTATCGGATAAAATTTCGGTAAGTGGTTCGGCAAACTATGTCAAGTCGGGCGGCAGACGTATTCAGCAAGGCTCGAATATTTCGGGTCTGATGTTGGGCTTATTGCGCACTACCCCAAGTTTCGACAACTCTAACGGCTTAGATGACCCCAAAGACCGCAATGCGTACCTCAATCCTGACGGCACACAGCGCAACTATGTGCGTGGTGGTGGTTATGACAACCCTTATTGGGCTATCAATGAAAACCCCTTCGAAGACGAAGTAAATCGCTTGATAGGTAACATCGACCTTTCTTACAAGGCTACTGATTGGCTTAGTGTCAGATATCAATTAGGAACAGACGTGTATTCTGATAAGCGTCGTCAGATTTTTGCAGTGCGCTCGCGTTCAGTGCCTGCGGGTAGAATTGTAGAAGATGCGTATTTCTATCGCGAAGTTACGGGCAACCTTTTCATCAACTTAGAAAAACGTTTTGATGACTTCGGTATCGCCGCTACTTTGGGCAACCAAATCAACCACAGAGCCTTAGAAAATACCTACGTACAGGGCGACGGGCTAATTGTACCTGCCTTTTACAACCTTTCTAACGCACAATCGGTCTTGGCTACTGAAAGCAAAACGCTTATCCGCACTTCGGGCTTCTTTGCAGACGTGCGTTTAGACTACAAAAACATGCTTTTCGCTACCTTGACAGGTCGTCGTGATGCGGCTTCTACCTTTGGTGATGCCACTAATAGTGCCTTCTTCTATCCTTCTGCAAGTTTGGCTTTTGTCTTTACAGAGGCTTTGGAAGTGCCTGAATGGTTCACTTTCGGAAAACTTCGCGTTTCGTATGCACAAGTAGGTAATCAGCCGCCTGCTTATGTAACCAAAACGTATTTCGGCAACGTGGGAGATTCTTTCTCAGCCGTAAGTAGCTGGTTGGATAATGGTATTCAGTATCCTTTCTTTGGTCAGATTGGTTTTAGCGAATCTACCGTATTAGGCAATTCTCAATTAAAGCCTGAAAAAGTAAATACTTTTGAAATCGGGACTACTTTGAAATTCTTAGACGACCGCGCAGGCATCGACATCACCTACTACAATCAGCGTTCGGTAGACCAAATCTTCGCTGTGCCGATTGCAGCCTCTTCGGGTTATCGCAGCCGTTTTATCAATGCAGGTGAGATGGAAAACAAAGGTTTCGAAATTAGTGCGTATTTCACCCCTGTCAAAACCAATGACTTCACTTGGGAAATCAACGCCAACTTCACACGCAACCGCAATAAGGTTATCTCATTGGCAGAAGGTGTAGATGTCATCAACTTGCCTTGGGGCTTTGCAGGTGCAAACCAACGCTTGGTAGCAGGTGAGGCGTATGGTACGCTTTATGGCGACGACTGGGAAAGAGATGAGCAAGGCAGAGTATTGGTAGGCTTAGATGGCGTGCCGCTTATTTCGCCTTTGGAAACTGTCGTAGGCGACCCGAACCCCGATTGGCTCGCAGGCATCACCAACACCTTTACCTACAAAGGCTTTGGCGTAAATGTGCTTTTTGACATCAGAAAAGGTGGCGACATCTGGAACGGTACAAAAGGTGCGCTTTATTACTTCGGCACACATGCAGACACAGAAAGCCGCGAAACGGCTACTATGGTCTTTGATGGCGTGTATGCTGAATCAGGTACAAATGCCAACGGACAAGACGTGCAGGAAGGACAGCAAAACAACGTTGAAATTCCAAAAGACATCAACTGGTATGTCTTCGGACCGGGGTCTGGCTTTACAGGACCTTCTTCTCAATTCATCGAAGATGGCGGCTGGGTGCGTTTGCGCGAGTTATCACTTTCTTACCGTTTGAACAACGAATGGTTGAAGAAGACACCTTTCAGCAATCTTAGCATTGTCTTGACAGGTAGAAACTTAGCACTTTGGACGAAATACACAGGCATCGACCCTGAAACCAACTTGGCAGGTGCTACCAACGCACAAGGGGCAGACTACTTCAACATGCCTAACACAAGAGGCTTCTCGGCTACTTTGCGTGCCAATTTCTAAGTCTTGGGTTTAAAACGATTAAATTTTCGCAACCATGAAAAAATTTAGTATATATTCTCTAATCCTTACCTTCTTCTTTGCCCTTACCGCTTGCGACGGCTTTTTAGAAGGCTACGAAGACAGCCCCAACGAGCCGCAAGACGTGCCGATGTCTTCACTCCTTACACAAGGGGAGGTCTTTACCTACTTCCTCTATGGCGATGAACTTACTCGTACTTCGAGCATCATCTTACAACAAATGACAGGCGCAGACCGCCAATTTGTGGCGCAAAACCGATACGTCATCGGTAGCGGTGATTTCGAAACTACGTGGGAATTTAACGCCTATGCAGGTGCTTTCAATAACTACCGCATCATCTTAGAAAAGGCAGAAGCCGCCAACGCGCCACACTATGCAGGCGTAGCGCGTATCCTAACGGCAATGAGCTTAGGCATCATGACAGACTGCTTTGGCGACATTCCTTATAGCGAAGCCCTTAGAGGAAACGACAACCTCACCCCTAAGTACGACTCGCAAGAGGAAATCTACAATACCATCTTTGACCTTTTAGACCAAGGCATCAGCGACTTGGCGGCAAGTTCAAGCTCGCTTTCACCACGCGCAGACGACCTTATTTATGGGGGCGACCGCGAAAAATGGACAAAGTTGGCATACTCGCTCAAAGCTCGCTATCTCAATCACCTTTCTAAAAAAGGCGACAGAAATGCGGAAATCTTGGCGGCTATCAGCAATGGCTTTACTTCCGCTGCTGATGATGCCTTAGGAAAATTCCAATCTGCCGTACCACAATCGAACCTTTGGTATCAATTCACAGTGGTAGATAGAGAAGGTTATATGACGCAAAATGGCTTTATGTACGATTTGATGGAGCAACTAAACGACCCACGTGTGCCTTTCTACCGTACCGAAGACCTTTCTGGACTACCCGTTTTGGGACAGGCTACTTCGCCGCTTCTTTTGATGACCTACATGGAATTGAAGTTTATTGAAGCCGAAGTAAGAGCGCGTCAGAATGGTGATGCTGCCACGCCTTTGCGCGAAGGCATACAGGCTTCTATGGATTTGATGGGCGTACCTGCCGACCAAGCACAAGCCTTTATCGGTGCAACGGTACAAAATACTTTGCAGTCAGTCATGACGCACAAGTATATCGCGATGTACACCCAATTAGAATCTTGGACGGATTGGAGAAGAACAGGAATCCCAACGCTCACGCCTGCCGCAGATGGTCAGATAAGCGAAATTCCACGCCGCTTCCCTTATCCGCAGTCGGAATATCTTTACAATCCGAATACACCTACTCTGGATTTTCCAAACAACCTCACTGACCGCGTTTGGTGGGATAGATAGTCTGATAGTCTTAGATAGTGATGAGATAGCTATTAAAGAGTCCTTTAATGCTCTTTAAATAGACTTTTCCGCTACAAAGGAAAAACAAAATAACAGTAAGTTTTTCATAGTTTTGTATAAAAAAAAGCACCTGCTTCTTGGGCAGGTGTTTTTTTTGTGTCGTTAAAATAGGTAGCATTTTTCGTTCTCTACCACGCCTAACACCCTACCTTTGAGCTTTTGGGCTGCAATTTTGGCATCTAAAAAAGGCGAGTTAGTGGCTTTCGAGGCATTTTTAGCCAAAGGATTGTTTTCAAAATCATGGGCTGCCTCTGGTGCAAAGAGTGTGAAAAAGGCTTTTTCCCCTACTTTGACTACTTTCTTTTCGAGTCCTAAAATGGCGCGAGGGGCAGCTGTTAGTTTTTCCACTGCTAAGGCGAGGCTTTTTTCTCTACCTAAGTGAGGCAGTAGGGCAGCATAAAGGCTTGAAAACGCCGTTTGTAGGCTTGTGATACCAAATTCTGCTAAGTCAAATTCTAAACGTTTGCTTTCAAGGTCTTGCGGTTGGTGATTCGAAACGACGCAATCTATCGTCCCATCTTGCAGGGCAGAAAGGAGTGCCAAACGGTCGGTATTGCCGCGAAAGGGCGGATATACTTTCAGATGCGTGTCAAATTCTGCTAAATCTTCATCTAAAAAGGAAAGTTGATAGGCTGCCATATCTGCACTCACCGCCAAGCCTTCGGCTTTGGCTTTTCGTATCAGAGCTACGCCCTCTGCCGTAGAAAGGGTAGAAAAGTGCAAACGCCCTCCCGTATAGCGCAACAACGCCAACATCTGCTCTATCGCCATTGCTTCGGCTAAGGCAGGCAGCCCACGTAGCCCCAAGCGCGTAGAGGCGATTCCCTCGTGCATTTGTCCCCGTTCGGAAAGGTAGGGTTCTTTGCTTATTTGCATCAGAACTGCGCCCAAAGGTTTGGCATACTGCAAGGCGCGTAGCAAAGTACCTGTATGATGCACTGCCTTCAATCCGTCTGAAAAAGCAACCGCCCCTGCCGCCTGTAAATCGTGAAATTCGGTGAGGTCTTTGCCCTGACATTGCGCTGTGAGTGCCGCAATGGGTAGCCATTCTACCGCGCCGTTTTCTATTTTTTTCTTGTTTTTAAAAAAAGCCACAGTCTCTTTGTTTTCTAAAATGGGCTGCTGATTGGGCAAAATGGCTACCTGCAAAAAGCCGCCACGCAGCGCAGCCGCTTCGGTCTGGATAAGCGTTTCTTTGTATTCATAGCCCATTTCACCTACCCAAGCCCGCATATCGAGCCAAGCCGCAGAAAGGCAGATTTCATTTTCCCTTGTGGCAGGGGCAGGCAAAGGACGAGCAAAATTGGCAGCAATCGGGCGACTTTGGGTAGGATAAAGCCCCGTAATGATGCCTTCTTCTACCCATATATCAAAAAGTTGGTCGGAAATACCTGTGCCTTCTACCAAACGGACGGCTTCTAAAACGAAAGCAGGCGCAAACAAAGGGGCTAAGTGTGCAGAATGGTTCATGTTTTTATACAAATAACCCTTACAAAACAGAAAATCGCCTTGTAAGGGAGTCAGAAGATAGACAACAAAAGGGGAACGTGAAAATGCTTTTTTCACCAAGTACACGCAGCAGGAATCGAACCTGCATCTTCGGAACCGGAATCCGAAATTTTATCCATTAAACTATGCGTGCAGGAAGCGGAAAGTCCAGCTGCTTTTTCGCTGTCTTGTGCTTCAAACAACGGCACAAAAATAAACGCTTTTTCCGAAAATGCCAAATCTTGAAACTTATTGCTCCATTTCGTCTTCGCCGTCTTTATCGGCTGCCGTTTGGGGCTGTGTATAGACTTCTAAAAGCCCTTCGGGAAGGCGCATCTCTATTTTTTTTGCCGTCTTGTCTAAATTCAGTATCCATTGGCTTTGCATCAAAATCAAGACCTCTGCCCCTTGATAGGTGAGGACAAGTGCGTTTTCGGTTGGAAGTTCATAGACATTTTCTACCACGCCGAGCCGCCCTATTTTTTCGTCTAAGACTTCATAGCCCACTAACTCATGAAGGAAATATTCATCAGCCTCTAATTCAGGTAGATAGCTATCGGGTAGCCAAACGGCAAGTTGGCTTAGAGCCTGTGCCGCCTCTATCGAATCAATCCCTTCGAGTGCCAATAGTGCGCGTCCGTTGGGCTGCAAATGCAAAGATTCTACAAAATAAGGGCTAAGTTGTCCTTTTTTTTCTATAAAGAGGGTATCCAAATCCAAATAATCTTCGGGATTATCTACTTCAAGTAAGATGACCATTTCGCCTGCCAAGCCATGCGGACGAATGATTCTGCCCAGCTCAAAGCATTTTTTCTTGTCCATACACTAATTTTTTCGAAGGGTAAGATTGATTTCAAAAAGAACCGTTTGCAGAGAAAATCTGCAACCTATCAAGCAATTTTTAGGAGGCAATCCCTACAAAAGGCTTATTTTTTTTCTAAACTTTTCCGCAAAAAATGCGCCGTATAATTGTCTTTTTCTAAGATTAGATTTTCAGGTGTGCCTTCAAAACATAGATTTCCCCCTTTTTTGCCGCCATCTTTACCCAAATCTATGACCCAATCGGCAGCCTGAATCATCTCGGTATTATGCTCGATGACAATGGCGGTGTGTCCCAAATCTACTAAGGCATTGATAGAGGTGAGCAGTTTGGCTATATCGTGAAAGTGCAAACCCGTCGTCGGCTCATCGAAAATAAAGACGATATGTTCGTTTGCGCTATTCTGCCCTTTTCCTAAAAAGGAGGCTAATTTGATGCGTTGGGCTTCGCCACCAGAAAGCGTATTAGAAGACTGCCCTAATTGAACGTAGCCTAAGCCTACTTCTTGCAAGGGTAGCAATTTATCTACAATACGAGGCTTGTTTTTGAAAAAGAGGACGCTTTCATCTACGGTCATTTCTAAAACTTCGGTGATGTTTTTGTCTTGATAGGTAATATCTAAAATTTCCTTTTTAAATCTTTTACCCTGACACACTTCACAGGTTAGATAAATATCTGCCATAAATTGCATCTCTATCTTAATCTTACCTTCGCCTTGGCAATTATCGCACCTGCCGCCTTCTACATTGAAAGAAAACATAGCGGGTCTGTATCCACGCTGCACCGCAAGCGGCTGTTCGGCATATAGGGTACGAATCAGGTCGTAGGCTTTGACGTAGGTAACGGGATTGGAGCGCGAAGATTTCCCTATCGGATTTTGGTCTACCATCTCCACCTGCGTAATTTTTTTGAGGCTGCCCGATATGTCGCGCATTTTTCCCACTTCTTCGCTGGTGCTGCCTAAGTTTCGAAGTAGGGCAGGGTATAATAGTTGGCGAATCAAAGTAGATTTGCCACTACCCGAAACACCTGTAACGGCAGTTAGTACGCCCAAGGGAAATTTGACATCGAGGTTGCGCAAATTGTTTTCCCTTGCGCCTTCAATAAGAATAAAATCCGACCATTCGCGCCTCTTTTGGGGCTGAAAGACTTGCAATCTGCCACTTAGGTACTGCGCTGTGTAGCTTCCCTCCTGATTTTGATTTTCTGCCAATTCTGAAGGTGTGCCTTCAAAGATGACTTCGCCGCCCCCTCTGCCTGCGTCCATGCCGATGTCGATGAGGTAGTCGGCGGCTCTAATTACTTCCTCCTCGTGTTCTACTACAATGACGGTATTGCCCAAATCGCGCAACTGTTTCAAGACGCGAATCAGGTTTTGCGTATCTTTTGGGTGCAAACCAATGCTGGGTTCGTCTAAGATGTACATCGAGCCTACCAATGCCGAACCCAAAGAAGTGGCTAATTTGATGCGCTGAAATTCGCCGCCCGAAAGGGTTGCTGTTTGGCGGTTGAGGGTCAGATAAGGCAAACCCACTTCCAAAAGGTATCCCAAACGGTTTTTAATTTCTATCAAAATTCGGCGTGCAATTTTTTCCTCATGCGCATTGAGCTGTATTTGATTTAAAAATTCTACCAACTCATCTATCGGCATCAAGACCAAATCTTGAATAGATTTGCCCCCAATCTTGACAAAACCCGCTTCTTTTCTGATGCGCGAGCCTTTGCAGTCGGGGCAGGTCTGCTTGCCTTTGTAGCGCGAATAAAGCACGCGATACTGAATTTGGTGGCTTTCGCGCTCTAAAAAGTTGAAAAAGCCATCTAAGCCTTCAAAATAGGAATTGCCACTCCAAAGCAGATCCTTGTGCGCTTGGTCTAATTCCTCATAAGGGCGGTGAATCGGAAAATCAAACTCTATGCCCTGTCTTAGCAGCGGTTCGAGCCAACTGCGCATTTTGGGCGTGCGCCAAGGGGCGATTGCACCCTCATAGACAGACAAGGTTTTGTCGGGAAAGACCAATTCTTCATCAATGCCCAAGATATTGCCAAAGCCTTCGCAACGCCTACAAGCTCCTTGCGGACTATTGAAGCTAAAAAAGTTAATAGTAGGCTCTTCAAAGACGATACCATCGGCTTCGAATTTATCCGAAAAGATAGAAACGGTAGGCTCTGCCTGCGGTTCAAAAATTTCTACCCTACAAATGCCATCACTTTCATAAAATGCCGTCTGTACCGAATCGGCTAATCGAAAGAGAACACTCTCATCTTGCTGTTTGACAATGCCTCTATCTATCAAAACAAAGAGTTGCGCTTGCTCCTTTTCTATCAAATCTTGAATTTTTTGCAATTCGGCAGATAGTGGCGCAGCAGTGGCGATATTTTTTTCCTTGTTGGTTTTTTTACTACCCTTTTTCTTTTTTTGAGGGGCTTCGGCTTCTATTTCTTCGTCCCAATCTTCGGCTTCTTCGGTTTCTTGTTCGTCTTCGATAGGGGTAGGAATGGCATCAGCAGGCAGCAGTTGTTCGATAAAAATTACCTCGTCTTGAAGTTTGATGCGCGTAAAGCCCTGTTGGAGTAGGATTTTGAAGGTTTCGGCAAGGCTTCTATCTTCTCGCATTTGTAGCGGCGCAAGCAGGAGATACTTGGTGTTTTCGGGGTGCTTCAAAATAAAATCCACTACGTCGGAAACGCTATCTTTGCGCACTTCCTTCCCTGAAATAGGCGAATAGGTCTTGCCGATACGCGCAAAAAACAGTTTGAGGTAATCATAAATTTCGGTAGTTGTCCCGACGGTAGAGCGCGGATTGCGCGTATTGACCTTCTGCTCTACGGCAATGGCAGGGGAAACGCCACGAATCCAATCTACGTCTGGCTTTTCCATTCTACCCAAAAACTGCCGCATGTAGCTATTAAGGCTTTCTACATACATGCGCTGCCCTTCGGCAAAGAGTGTATCGAAAGCCAAAGAAGATTTGCCACTACCCGAAACTCCCGTAACGACGATAAAGCGATTGCGCGGCAGTGCCAAGTTGATATTTTTGAGATTATTGACACGCGCTCCCTTGATGAGGATATAATCGCGCGTATTGAGGTCTTCGGAAAAAGTAAGTCGTTTCAAAGCGGCAGAGTCGGAAAGGGAGGTCATGGCAAAAAACAAGGTGAGGTAAAGAATCTAAACGCGAAAAACGCGCCTTCTGTTTTCATACAGGTAAGGAAGTTGCTCTGTATGAGGTGTGGCATAAAGGCGAAAGCGTCGAGCTTGTAGGGACAAAAGATTGCCCCTATCCTACTCCAAATTTTAGGGATTATCGCTTTCGCTACCTTCCTACTTTTTAGGGCTAAGTTTAGGCGTTTTGAATAGAAAAGAAAGAATCTACAAATTCGTACTTGTCGAAAATTTGCAGGTCTTCTACTTTTTCTCCTACTCCGATATATTTGACGGGAATTTTAAACTGGTCTGAAATGCCTATCACAACGCCTCCTTTTGCTGTGCCATCTAATTTGGTAATTGCCAAAGAGGTTACTTGGGTAGCTTTCGTAAATTCTTGGGCTTGGAAAAAGGCGTTCTGTCCTGTACTGCCATCTAAAACCAACATTACCTCGTGTGGCGCATCGGGGAGGTGCTTCTGAATCACTTTCTTGATTTTAGAGAGTTCGTTCATCAGGTTAATCTTATTGTGAAGCCTGCCTGCCGTATCGATGATAACGATGTCGGCTTCTTCTTTCATCGCAAAATCTACCGCATCGAAGGCTACGGTGGCAGGATGTACGCCCATGCCTTTCGAAACCACAGGCACGCCTACGCGGTTGCCCCAAGTGATGAGCTGCTCCACAGCGGCAGCGCGGAAGGTATCGGCAGCCCCTAAGACTACTTTTTTCCCTGCGGCTTTGTATTGGGCAGCTAATTTGCCAATCGTGGTGGTCTTGCCTACGCCATTGACCCCTACTACCATCAAGACGTAAGGTTTGGTTTGGGCAGGAAGGTCAAAATTTTGAGCTGGGGTCGAGTTTTCGGACAAAAGGGCGGCAATTTCCTCGCGCAAGATGCGGTCTAATTCAGAGGTAGTGGCGTACTTATCTTTGGCTACGCGCTCCTCGATGCGTTTGATAATCTTTACCGTTGTTTCTACGCCTACGTCAGAGGCTACTAAGATGTTTTCGAGGTCGTCTAATACATCGTCATCTACTTTGGATTTGCCAATAAGTGCTTTACTTACTTTATCAAAAAAGCTACTCTTGCTTTTTTCTAAACCTTTATCAAGCGTTTGTTTTTGTTCTTTGGTGAAGAAGCGTTTAAAGATAGACATAAGAAAATGGAAAATAGGGTGAGCAGTAAGAAGGGGAATTATTGCCGAGCGCAAACGGAGAGAAGACCCTTAGCAAAGCAGCAGTAGCGGCATGGTATCATCATACACAATGCCCTGTCTGAATACCCTGCAAAGATACACAAAAGCAAAGAAAAAAGACAACAAAACCCCAAGCCGCCACAAGAAGGCTTAGGGTTTTGTCGGGTTCTTACCCATAAAAGGGCAGGCTAAGGAAATATCGCGCTTATTGGGCTTCAAATTTTTCTACTACCGTATAAAGCCCGTCGGGGGTGCGGTAGCGCAGTGTCATATTGAAAGGGGTAAATTCCACCAATTCGTAATAACGTTGGGCGGTAAAAACGCCGAGCAATAGCCCATTGCCGTCAGGAGCTACCTGCCAAATATCCTGCCCTACTTCTCTGCCGGGGAATTGGCAAAACTCATTGCCTTCTACTTTCTGAATAAGGTTGTTGTTGCGAAAGATATGCACCAAACGGTTGCCACAATTTGCATTGGGCGCATTGCCGTTGATGGCGTAATAGGTCTGTTTCCACTTTTTTTCAAATTTGCCTGCCAAATCTGCCATCATCGAGCGGCGAATCGTTACGATAGCCTGATTCACGCCCAACTGTTCATAGACCTCGATGTTGAAGCTCGAATACCAATTATTTTCAAATTCGGTTTCGGCACAAACGTACAAAATAAGGTCTTCGGGTTTAAACTCGGCATTGACATAGCCGTCTTTATCGGTAAAAAGCGTATCGAGCAGTTGTCTTGTGCCTGTACGAAAATCTATTTCCGACACATAAAACATGACCGCCGCGCCTTCCACAGGTTCGGCAGATTCATTGACCACACGCAGGCGAAGCCTTTTGCCCGGCAAAACCTCCTCTTCCCTACAGCCTGCCAAAAGAAGGCTTAGTAGCAGAATCGGAACAAATACGCGACATAGGAGGCGAATGGTGAAGGCATATTTTTTTTTCATCTCTATCAAATCGGTTTTAGAAAATTTTATTTGGCTGCAAAGTTCGCCTTTTTTGGCAAAATCAGAAAGCCTGCCACGCCAAACAAACGCAAAAAATGTTATTTTTGCTGCAAAAGAACTTTTCAAAGTTGCCTACAAAAACAAAGTGAAACCTTTTTCCAAAGATATTTCGTACCTTCGCAGGTGCAAAGCCTCTTTTTACGACCCTTTTCCTCTTTGAAGCCATGACCGACCTTCGTAGTATCCTTGCCAACCTCGACAAAGCCTTCAATAATCGCATCAGATTGGCTATCATGACGGCACTCTCACAAAACGATTGGACAGACTTTAATGCCCTTAAAATCGCCTTAGACCTCACCGACGGCAACTTAGCCAGCCATATCGCCGCCTTAGAGGAGTGCGATTATGTCAAAGTCAAGAAGCGTTTTATCGGCAAAAAGCCCAACACCTCTTATAGCCTTTCCGAAAGGGGCAAGCGTGCCTATTTTGTCCATCTCAACGCCTTGAAAGAATTGATGAGCCAAACCAAGATGTAAGCTATTGGCTTCTGCCTTTTTCAAGCAGAAACTTGCTTAATTTTAGCCTACTTTTTCACTTAAATTTAACCTGATTCACCTAATTTATCCGTTTTTTTATGAGCCTCGAAACAGAACACCTTTTAATGCGCAAAGCCAGCACGCTGATAGCTTTTCGCTGCCTACCACAAGAAGTGGACATGATTGCCATAGCCAGTTCTTCGCCCAACTACCTCATCGAGGATAAAATCTTGATGCAGGGCGCGATTCCTGCCGACCTGCGAAGCCATTTTCTTGTCAAACGCGAGTTTTTGCCTTATGTCGGCGAGCGCGATTTGGTGATTCAGACCTTACAGCAAGACGGCTTTTTGCCTATCACTGCCGAGATTTTTGAAAGCATTGTCCAAATTTGGCAATCTTATCAAGTGTAGAAAATCGGCGTTCTTTTTTCGAACACAGATAAAACAGATAAAACGG